>JANLSB010000380.1:0-1859 GCA_031362125.1 Lysobacterales bacterium
AGCCTATCCGGGCGATGTGTTTTATCTGCACTCACGTTTGCTGGAGCGCGCTGCGCGCATCAATGCCGAGCATGTGGAAAAAATTACTAACGGTGCGGTGAAAGGCAAGACCGGTTCCTTGACTGCACTGCCGATCATTGAAACTCAGGCGGGCGACGTATCGGCCTTCGTGCCCACCAACGTAATTTCCATTACCGACGGCCAGATCTTCCTCGAAACCGATCTGTTCAACGCCGGTATCCGTCCGGCGGTGAATGCCGGTATCTCGGTGTCGCGCGTCGGTGGCGCTGCGCAGACCAAGATCATGAAAAAGCTGTCGGGCGGTATTCGTATCGCGCTCGCCCAGTACCGCGAGCTGGCCGCATTCGCGCAGTTCGCCTCGGACCTCGACGAAGCCACCCGCAAGCAGCTGGAACGCGGTCAGCGCGTGACCGAGCTGATGAAGCAGAAGCAGTACGCCCCGATGTCGGTTGCCGAGCAGTCGCTGTCGATCTACGCGGTGGACAAGGGCTACATGGACAACGTGCCGGTCGCCAAGATCGGCGCGTTCGAGGAGGCCCTGCACGCCCATTTCTCCAACACCAAGGGCGATGTGCTGGCCAAGATCAACGAGAGCGGCGACTGGAACGATGAGCTCGAAGCCGCGTTCAAGGCCGGTATCGAAGAGTTCGTGAAGACCGGTTCCTGGTAAGCGTTTCGTAGGGTGGGCCCCTGGCCCACCGCTGCGCGACCAGAGGTCGAAACGGCGAAATCACGATGGTGGGCCAGGGCCCACCCTACGGGAAAAGAAGATGGCAGGCGGCAGAGAAATCAAAACCAAGATCAAGTCGGTGCAGAACACCCGCAAGGTGACTCGCGCACTCGAAATGGTCTCGGCTTCCAAGATCCGCAAGGCGCAGGACCGGATGAAGGCCTCGCGTCCGTACGCGCGCGCGATGAAACAGGTCATCGGCCACCTCGCGCAGGCGAACTCCGAGTACCAGCATCCGTATCTGGTGGAGCGCAAGGAGATCAAACGCGTCGGTTACGTCATCGTCTCGTCCGACCGCGGTCTGGCCGGCGGCCTGAACAACAACCTGTTCCGCAAGCTGCTCGGCGAAATCCGCAACTGGCAGCAGCAGGGCGTCGAGGTCGATGTGGTCACCATCGGCCAGAAGGCCACGGTGTTCTTCCGCCGGATCAAGGTCGACATGCTCGCGTCGGTGACGCATCTGGGCGACACCCCGCACGTGGACCAGCTGGTCGGTGTGATCAAGGTGATGCTGGATGCGTACAGCAGCGGCAAGGTCGACAAGGTCTTCATGGTCTACAACGACTTCGTCAACACCATGACCCAGCGCGCGGCGTTCGATCAGCTGCTGCCGCTGCCTGCGTCCGAAACCGCGGTCGCTCCGCACGACTGGGACTACATCTATGAACCCGATGCGCAGACCGTGCTGGAGCACGTGCTCACGCGCTACATCGAATCGCTGGTGTACCAGGCGGTGATGGAGAACGTAGCGTCGGAACACGCGGCGCGCATGGTGGCGATGAAGTCCGCCAGCGACAACGCGACCAAGATGATCGACACCCTGAACCTGATTTACAACAAGGCGCGTCAGGCGGCGATCACCCAGGAAATCTCCGAGATCGTCGGCGGCGCCGCAGCCGTATGAGTCTGGTCCGTGCCCTTGCCACGCTCTTGATCCTGGCCGCTTTGGCCGGCTGCGGTTCGCGCGACGTCGCGCCCGCCGCGGCCGCGCCGGTGGCCGCGCCTGCGCCGGTCGACACGATGACGAAGACCGAGGTGCGTGAAGTCGTGCACGACGTGGAGGCGGCCTGGAAGGCGTTCGACGCCGATGCCTTGGCGGCCGGCCCGG
>JANLSB010000392.1:0-3353 GCA_031362125.1 Lysobacterales bacterium
CTGGGCCTGGTCAAACGCATGAAGAAGCGGGTGCTGGTGTTGGATCACGGCCGGCTGCTGGACGACATCGCGCCGGAGGAGCTGGCAGATGGCTAAGCCCACCGCGCGCGGCGCCACCGCCGCCAGGCCGCGCTCGCGGATCGCCGCATGGGCCGAGCACCATGGCTACAGTCTGGTCGCCAGCCTCGGGCGGATGCTCGGCAAACCCTGGTCGACTCTGCTCACGGTCGGGGTGATGGCGGTCGCGCTGGCGCTGCCGGTGGGTCTGGCGTTGGTGCTGGACAACGCCGCACGGCTGGGCGGCAGCATCGAACGCGCCCGCGAAGTCACGGTGTTCCTGAAGCAGGACATCCCGGTCGAGCGCGCCCGGACGCTGGCACAGACCCTGCGCGCGCGTGGCGATATCGCCGGGGTCGTGCTGCGTACGCCCGAAGAAGGCCTCGCCAGCCTGCGCGACAGCGGCGGCACCGGTGCCTACGCCGATGCACTGGCGGCGGTGAGCGAGAACCCCTTGCCGAGCGTGCTGGTCGTCCGCCCGCGCGGCGACGAGCGCGCGCTGGTCGCGGTGCTGGCCGCGCTGGCGGAAGCGGATCTGGTCCAGCACGACGCGGTCTGGCGCGAACGCCTGGACCGCTGGCTGGGCTTCGGCGAGCGCGTGGTCCGGGTGCTGGCAGCGCTGCTGGGGCTGGGCGCGTTGCTGGTGGTCGGCAACACGGTGCGCCTGGATATCCAGTCGCGGCGGGAGGAGATCACGGTACTGCAGTCGCTGGGCGCCACTGACGGCTTCATTCGCCGGCCGTTTCTGTATCTCGGTGCCTGTTATGGGCTGACTGCGGGGGCGCTGGCGCTGGGCCTGTTGACCGCTGCCGAATTCGCCCTGCGCCTGCCGTTGCGCGCGCTGGCCGAAAGTTATGGCAGCCGCTTCGCCTTCTCCGGAATGCCGCTGCTGCACGCTTTGTTTGTGCTCGCCGTCGCGGTCGCGCTGGGCTGGCTGGGCGCCGGCGTGGTCACCGGACATTTTCTGCGTCAAACTAAAGTCTGACGCGATCGCGGGGGGGTGGGTCGGAACCGTGTACCGTTCCGATACAGTCGCCAGAGACGATCTGGCGCAAGGTTGCGCCGCCAGCCGAATCCGAAAACCGAATCCGCCTGCCGCCCACTGCAACCGAAGCCCGAGCGAAAGAAACCCACTTATGCGCGCACACGATGTCCGTCACCTGACCACCGACACCCCCCGGGTGATGGTGGTCGACGGCTCGCGCATGGTCCGCCGGCTGATCGGCGATATGTTGCAGCGCGACCTGCCGGGCGTGGAAGTGGTCGGCTGCACCGGCCTGGCCGAAGCAGAGGCGGCACTGGCCGCCGGCCCGGTCGATCTGGTCACCACCTCGCTGGTGCTGCCCGATGGCGACGGTCTACAGGTCGCACGCCACGTCCGCACCGCCGCCGCCCAGCGCTATGTGCCAGTGATCGTGGTCTCGGGCGACGCCCAGAGCCATCTCGAAGCGCGCCGCTTCACCGAGGACGTCACCGATTATTTCGACAAGGCCGAGGGCTATGCGGCGTTGGCCGCGTTCATCCGCGGCTACGTGCTGCCCGAACCGATGGCGGATGCCCGTGTGCTCTATGTTGAGGACAGCATCACCGTGGCGGTCGCCACCCGGCGCATGCTGCAAGCGCACGACATCAGCGTGATCCACATGAGCCGCGGCGACGATGCGCTGGCCTATCTCAACGAACATCTCGGCCAGGACGACATCGGCGCCGATCTGCTGCTCACCGATGTGACTCTGGATGGCGCCGTCAGCGGCCTGGACCTGCTGCGGTCGGTGCGCAACGACTTCGGCTACGGCAAGCGCCGGCTGCCGGTGCTGGTGATGACCGGCGACGGCAACCGCGACAAACAGTCGAATCTGCTGCGCGAGGGCGCCAACGATCTGGTTTTGAAGCCGATCGAAGAACGCATGCTGATCACCAAAACGCTGTTCCAGCTGCGGATGGCGAAGCTTCCCGAGCGGGCGCCGCGGAAGTAACCGGCTTGGCGCCAGACGGATGCAGCGGATCGGGAACTGGACACATTAACGACGCATACGCATCGCATGGTGGACGCCGACCTTTGTGGCAGCCGGTTCTCTACCGTTCGCGATTCCTGCAATCTCTGTCGGCCTCTTCATGATATTGGCCGCTTTTTCGGCGCTGGCGGCCTATTGGCCCTGCCTGCACTGCAGCCAGCGTGTCGGTGTGATCCACGCGGGACCCTTTGCGCTGTTGTTTCCATTCGGCGGTTGGTGCGTCGCCTGCCGCGCACGCTTGTTCGGACGCCGCGCGCGCGAATGGCACGTGATGTGCCACTGCAGCCGTGCCATGCGCGTCGACATTGGTGCATGATCGCCGCTCCCACGGTTCGCATGGAGACATCACGTCATGGCTGACGACGACCGCATCAGGCTCGACCCCGCGTGGAAAACCCGCGTCGGCGAGTACCTGCAGCGCGAAGACATTGCCGCGCTCGGCGCGTTCCTGCGCCAGCGCAAGGCGCAGGGCGCGCGGATCTATCCGCCGGGCGCGCAGATTTTTGCGGCCTTCGACGCCACCGCCTTCGATGCGGTGAAAGTGGTGATCCTGGGCCAGGATCCGTATCACAGCGCGGGCCAGGCGCACGGGCTGTGTTTCTCGGTGCGCCCGGGCGTGGCGGTGCCGCCATCGCTCGACAACATCTTCAAGGAAATACAGCGCGACCTGGGCATCGCCCGGCCCGACCACGGCTGCCTGACGCCCTGGGCCGAACGCGGCGTGCTGCTGCTCAACGCGGTGTTGACGGTGGAAGACGGCCGCGCCGGCGCGCATCAGGGCAAGGGCTGGGAAGGCTTCACCGACCACGTCGTCGAAGTACTCAATCGTGAGCGCGAAGGGTTGGTATTCCTGCTCTGGGGCGCCTACGCCCAAGCCAAAGGCAAGGTCATCGATCCGCGTCGGCACCGGGTGCTGAAGGCGCCGCATCCCTCGCCGCTGTCGGCGCATCGTGGCTTCATCGGCTGCGGGCATTTTTCCGCGACCAACGAGTATCTTGTCCGCAACGGACAGGCGCCGATCGACTGGTCGCTGCCATCTCGGGCGGCGCTCACGACGGTGGATTGAATCCATTGCCTCGCGAGATGAACGCGCAGCGACCTGCTGTGCGTGCTTGGCGCGGGAACCAGAAGACGGGGAGAACGACGCGTGTCTTTCGACGATCGACCCGGTGATCCCGCCGGCCGGCCGGTCGCATCGCTGTGGAATATGCCGTTCTGATCCGCCGCCAATTTGTCCGTAACCGGTGCGCCATGCGGCCCGTCACTTTGGTGCCGGCCCGG
>JANLSB010000439.1:0-7609 GCA_031362125.1 Lysobacterales bacterium
CTTCCTGGCCCAGGCGGGCACCGATTTTTCGCTGTTCGCGTCGGTCGTCAGCGCAGCATCGATCCGGCGCGTGTCGTCCAGCAGCCCCGGCGAGGTCACCGCGCCCTGCGAAGCCGAGCGCACATCGCGCGCGAACTTCGCCAGCACGCCGTGGCGCACCCGCGGCGCGATGCGCGCGGCGTTGCGCGTCGACAGATCGGCAGCCACATCCAGCCGGCGCGAAGCGACATCGATGGTCACCATGTCGCCATCCCGCAGTTTCGCGATCGGGCCGCCATGCGCGGCTTCCGGCGACACGTGGCCGACCATGAAGCCGTGAGTGGCGCCGCTGAAACGGCCGTCGGTCAGCAGCGCGACGTCGTTGCCCAGACCCTGACCGACGAGTGCCGCCGTGACTGCGAGCATTTCGCGCATACCGGGACCGCCGGCCGGGCCCTCGAAGCGGATCACCACGATGTCGCCGGCTACGATCTGCCGCGCCTGCACCGCAGCGAAGGCGGCTTCCTCGCTGTCGAACACGCGCGCAGGGCCTTGATGACGCTCGCGGCCGTGTCCGGCGAGCTTGACGATGCAGCCCTCCGGGGCGAGATCGCCGTAGAGGATGGAATAACCGCCGCGCGGCTTGATCGGATCGCTGACCGGGCGCACGACATCCTGGGTGGGGGAGGTGGTCGCGGCGTTCGCCAGTTCAAAAAAACTTTGGCCGGCGACCGTGGGGATATCCTCGATCAGACCGGCCATTTGCAGTGCCTGCACCACCAGTGCGGTGCCGCCTTGTTCGAACATCTCCGCCGCCGTGTAGCGGCCGCCCGGTTTCAGGTCGGCGATCACCGGTGTGTTGGCGCTCGCCGCTTCGAACTCTTCCAGATCGAAGCGCACACCAGCCTCATGCGCGATCGCCAGCAGATGCAGCGCGGCGTTGGTCGAACCCGCCGTCGCCGACACCGCGCGCGCGGCGTTGCGCAGTGCGGTCAGGCTCAGCAGTTGGCGCGGGGTCGGGCCACCGTCGCTCAACAGCTTCATCACCAGTTCGCCGCAGCGTTCGGCGGCTTTGGCTTTCTCCGGGTGGATCGCCGGGATGTCGTTCTCGCCCAGCGGCGACAGGCCGAGGAAGGTCAGCACCATCGCCATCGTGTTGGCGGTGAACTGTCCGCCGCAGGCGCCGGCGCCGGGGCAGGCCTTGCGCTCGATTTCATCGAGTTCGGCGTCGTCGATGCGGCCCGCCGAATGCGCGCCCACCGCTTCAAACACGTCCTGCACGGTCAGCGAGCGTTCGCTGCTGGTGCCATCGGCATTTTTGGATGTGCAACGGCCGGGCATGATCGTGCCGCCGTAGAGAATCACGGTCGGGATATCCAGCCGTGCCGCTGCCATCGCCGCTGCGGGGATGGTTTTGTCGCAGCCGACCAGCAGCACCACCGCATCGAGACAGTGGCCGGTGACCGCGAGTTCGATCGAATCGGCGATGGTTTCGCGCGACGCCAGCGACGCGCGCATGCCGTCGCTGCCCATCGCGATACCGTCGGTGACGGCGATGGTGTTGAATTCGACCGGTGTGCCGCCGCCGGCGAGGATGCCGCGACGCGCGTCCTGGGCCAGATCGCGCAGGGTGATGTTGCAGGGCGAGACGTCCGACCAGGTGTGGATCACCGCAACCAGCGGTTTGGCGATGGCCGCATCGTCCAGCCCGGTGGCGCGCAGCATGGCGCGCGCCGGGGCGCGTGCAGGTCCGTGTTTGATCGCGTCGCTGTGCATGTGTCTCTGATCTCTTGAATCGTTGTGGTGGCGGTTGGAACAACATTTGCGAAGTGTTGGAGAAAAAGCAGGAACCCCAGAAAGCGAAACCCCCCGCACCTTCTTCAGGGGCGGGGGGTTTTAAAAACCCAGGTTGTCAGTCGCTCAACCCTATCCCGCACCTGTGAAGGAGGTAATAAGGACGACGACTACGACAAGAACGAGTGCGGCGAGCGCGATGCTGTGGATGCGTTCGGTCTGCGCGACGACAGCGGCCTTCGCCGCACGGCGTGCGGTGAATCGGTTGGGCTGCTGGATGCTGCGCTGCGTCATGTCCGAAGAGGAACACGCCGGTTCACGCAATGTCAACCCCCTGTCTGCTGACGATTCTGCATAAGCGCCGGAAGGCGTCACTTCCGGGCGAATAAAAATATTCAAATCAATGAGATGGAGGGGGACTCCGGCGGTGGCTGCAATGGCGGAAATCCTGGGTCGCGCGCGCCCGCGCTCCCGATTGAAACCGTATGCAGTCAGCGCAGTGCGCGAATGCGTGCGCGATTCCGCATCGAATGTGCGTGTTCGATTTCCCCCGTGACGGCGGGCCGATGTCGGCCTAGACTCGACCTGCACGTGCTGACCGACGCCTTCGGTCCAACAGCCAGCGAGGATCCTGGTGAAGCCGACCGATATTCGCAATCCGGACACCTTCCACAAGGTCGTCGACTGCCAGTGGGCCTGTCCCGCGCACACGCCGGTTCCCGAGTACATCCGCATGATCGCTGCGGGGCGCTACGCCGATGCCTACATGGTCAATTGGCACAGCAATGTCTTCCCCGGGATTCTGGGCCGCACCTGCGACCGCCCCTGCGAGCCGGCCTGCCGGCGCGGGCGGGTCGAGGAAAACAACGATCTGGCGCCCGAGCCAGTCGCGATCTGCCGCCTCAAGCGGGTCGCCGCCGACTTCAAGGGCGATGTCCACGGGCGGATGCCGTCGCCGGCCGCGCAGAAGAACGGCAAGCGCATCGCCTGCGTCGGCGCCGGGCCTTCGTCGCTGACCGTGGCCCGCGATCTGGCGCCGCTGGGCTATCACGTCATCGTGTTCGAGGCCGATCCCAAGCCGGGCGGCTTCATGCGGACCCAGGTGCCGCGCTTCCGCCTGCCCGAGGCGGTCATCGACGAGGAAACCGGCTACATCCTCGATCTGGGCGTCGAATTCATCGGCAACCGCCGGATCGAATCGATGCGCGATCTGCTCGCGCAGGGCTACGACGCGGTCTACGTCGGCAGCGGCGCGCCGCGCGGGCGCGATCTCGATCTGCCCGGACGTACCGAAGCCGCTGCGCAGATCCAGGTCGGTCTGGATTGGCTCTCCAGCGTCTACTTCGGACACATCACCAAGGTCGGCAAGCGCGTGCTGGTGCTCGGCGGCGGAAATACCGCGATGGACTGCTGCCGTTCCGCGCGCCGGCTCGGCGGCGAGGACGTGAAGGTGATCGTGCGCTCGGGCTTCGACGAGATGAAGGCGAGCCCGTGGGAGAAAGAGGACGCGATGCACGAGGGCATTCCGATCCTCGATTACCGGGTGCCGAAGCAGTTCGAACACGCCAGCGGGCGACTCACCGGCATGACCTTCGAGAAGGTGCGTGCCGAGTTCGATGCCAAGGGTCGCCGCAGGCTGGTGCCCACCGGCGAACCCGACGAGTTCATCCCCTGCGACGAAGTGCTGATCGCGGTGGGGCAGGAGAACGCGTTCCCGTGGATCGAGCGCGATCTGGGCCTCGACTTCGACGAATGGGGCATGCCGGTGGTGGACAAGGTCACCCATCAGTCGACGCTGCCGCACGTGCTGTTCGGCGGCGATGCCGCCTTCGGCCCGAAGAACATCATCTGGGCGGTCGCGCATGGGCATGCCGCAGCGATCAGTATCGACAAGTGGCTCAATGGCGAAGAGACCGCAGAACGTCCGGCGCCCGGCGTGACCCTGATGTCGCAGAAGATGGGCATCCACGAGTGGAGCTACGACAATTCGATTTCGCCGGACGAGCGCTACAAGGTGCCTTGGTCCGAAGCCGCGAAGAAACTCGACAGCATCAGCACCGAGGTCGAGTTGGGCTTCGATCTGGCCACCGCATGGAAGGAAACCCAGCGCTGTCTGAACTGCGATGTGCAGACGGTCTTCGTCAAGGACAAATGTATCGAATGCGATGCCTGCGTCGACATCTGTCCGACCGACTGCATCACCTTCACTGTGAACGGCGAAGAAGAGGATCTACGCAAGCGACTGACCGCACCTGCCCTGAACCTGTCGCAGGATCTGTACGTATCCGTTCCGCTGAAAACGATGCGGGTGATGGTGAAGGACGAGGACGTGTGCCTGCACTGTGGGCTGTGCGCCGAGCGCTGCCCGACCGGCGCATGGGACATGCAGAAATTCCTGTTCCAGGAAACCCAGGCCGGGCCGGGTTGCCGAAGCGCGCAGAAAAAGGAGGCCGCATGACGCCCGCATCCACGACGCATGCGTACGCGCCCTTGCAGGCGACCAACGATTTCGTCGTCAAATTCGCCAACGTCAACGGTTCCGGCTCCGCGTCGGCCAACGAACTCTTCGCCAAGGCCATCCTGCGCATGGGCGTGCCGGTCAGCCCGCGCAACATCTTTCCATCCAACATCCAGGGCCTGCCGACCTGGTACGAAGTGCGCGTGACCGAGCGCGGCTGGCTCGGGCGTCGCGGCGGTGTCGATCTGATGGTGGCGATGAATCCGCAGACCTGGGACGACGACATCAAGGAGATCGAGTCCGGCGGCTACCTGTTCTACGACAACAGCAAGCCGATGCCGAAGTCGAAGTTCCGCGACGATATCCATGTGCTCGGCGTGCCGCTGACCGAAATCTGCAACACCACTTACAGCGATCCGCGCCAGCGTCAGCTGTTCAAGAACATCATGTACGTCGGTGCGCTCAGCGCGCTGCTCGATATCGATGTGCCCGCGATCGAAGCGTTGATCGCCGAGCAGTACAAAGGCAAGGAAAAGCTGCTGAAACCCAATCTCGAAGCGCTGCATCTCGGTCGCGATTGGGCGCTGCGCAATCTCTCCTGTCCGATCGGTCTGCGCGTGCGCAAGTCCGACGCCGTCGGCGACAGGATCTTCGTCGAGGGCAATGCCGCCGCCGCGCTCGGCTGCGTCTACGGTGGTGCAACGGTGTGCGCGTGGTATCCGATCACGCCGTCGTCGTCGCTCGCCGAAGCGTTCCAGAAATACTGCCAGAAATACCGCACCGACAGCGCGGGCCGGACACGTTACGCGATGATCCAGGCTGAAGACGAGATCGCCTCGATCGGCATGGTGGTGGGCGCCGGCTGGAACGGCGCGCGCGCGTTCACCACCACGTCGGGCCCCGGCATCTCGCTGATGAACGAATTCATCGGCCTGGCGTATTTCGCCGAGATCCCGGTCACCATCATCGACGTGCAGCGCGGCGGGCCGTCGACCGGCATGCCGACGCGGACGCAGCAATCCGACATCATCGCCGCCGCGTACGCATCGCACGGCGATACCAAGCATGTCTTGCTGTTCCCGGAAGATCCGCACGAATGCTTCGAGTTTTCCGCCGCCGCGCTGGATCTCGCCGACCGCCTGCAGACGCCGATCTTCGTGATGACCGATCTGGACATCGGCATGAATCAGCGCCTGTGCGCGCCGTTCGTATGGGACGACAAGCGCGCCTACGATCGCGGCAAGGTGTTGACCCACGACGAGCTGGAAGCCGGCAAGGAATTCGCGCGCTACAAGGACATCGACGGCGACGGCATTCCGTATCGTACTTATCCGGGCACGCATCCGGACAAGGGCGCGTATTTCACCCGTGGCACCTCGCGCAATCCGCAGGCGCAGTATTCCGAGCGCGGCCCGGATTACGTCTACAACATGCGGCGCTTGCTGCAGAAATTCGAAACCGCGAAACACCTGGTTCCGCAACCGATCGTCTCGCAGGCCGACGTGCCGTCTCGGTTCGGCGCCATCTACTTCGGCTCGACCAGCCCGTCGATGCAGGAGGCGATCGTGCGCCTGCAGGAACAGGAGATTCGGCTGGATACGCTGCGCGTGCGCGCGTTCCCGTTTCCGGAGTCGGTGCGTGATTTCATCGATGCGCACGAAGCGGTGTTCGTGATCGAGCAGAACCGGGACGGGCAGTTGCGCAGTCTGCTGGTCAACGAGTTCGGAATCGATCCGGCGCGATTGATCGCGGTGCTGCATTTCGACGGCACCCCGATCACCGCGCGATTCATTGCGGATGCGATCACGAATCGCATCCGTCCCGTCGAACAGCGCGAGAGGGTTGCCTAGTTTTCCCCTCTCCCGCTCGCGGGAGACAGCCCGAAGGGCGGATGAGGGTATGGGGCTTACGCAGCGTTGACAGGTCGCCGCTTCGCCGAACCCCCTCCCCAACCCCTCTCCCGGTGGGAGAGGGGCCAACGACAGAGAGATTCACATGACCTACCTCACCAAACCCAAGCTGCACCACCCATCGCTCGGCTGCAACGCGATCGGGTTCACCCGCCGCGACTACGAAGGCAAGATCAGCACGCTGTGCGCGGGCTGCGGGCACGATTCGATCTCTGCGGCGATCATCCAGGCCTGCTGGGAGCTGGACATCGAGCCGCATCGGGTCGCGAAGCTGTCCGGCATCGGCTGCAGCAGCAAAACGCCCGACTATTTTCTCGGTCAGTCGCATGGCTTCAATACCGTGCACGGCCGCATGCCGTCGGTGTTGACCGGTGCCAACCTCGCCAACTGCGATCTGATCTATCTCGGCGTCTCCGGCGACGGCGATTCCGCGTCGATCGGCATCGGCCAGTTCGTGCATGCGATCCGGCGCGGCGTGAACATGGTGTATATCGTCGAAAACAACGGTGTGTACGGCTTGACCAAAGGCCAGTTCTCGGCGACGGCGGATCAGGGCTCGGTCTCCAAGAAGGGCGTCGCCAATACCGACAGTCCGCTCGATCTGGTGACGATGGCGCTGCAGCTGGGTGCGAGCTACGTCGGCCGTGGATTTTCGGGCGACAAGAAACAGCTGGTGCCGTTGATCAAGGGCGCGCTGTCGCATCGCGGCACCGCGTTCATCGATGTCATCAGCCCCTGCGTCGCCTTCAACAACCATGCCGGCAGCACCAAGAGCTACGACTACGTGCGCGAGCACAACGACGCGGTCAACCAGCTCGACGTGATGCTGCCGCGCAGCGAGATCACCGTCGATTACGATCCTGGAAACACGATCACGGTCGAGCAACACGACGGCTCTGTGCTGCGTCTGCACAAGCTGGAAGAGGAATACGATCCGCGCGATCGCATCGGGTCGATGAATTTCATCCAGCGGCATCATGCGCGCGGCGAAGTCGTGACCGGTCTGCTCTACGTCGATCCGGATGCCGGCGATCTGCACCAGCACCTCAACACCGTCGCCGTGCCGCTGAACAGGCTGGACACGGCGGAGTTGAGCCCTGGCGCCGCGGTTCTGGACAAGATCAACGCGTCGCTGCGCTGATCGCGACGGCGTTCGCGGATTGCGGGATCAGTCTTCGGCCAGCACGATCAGCTGGTCCTCGGGCGCGAAGCGGACCCGTTCCGACTTGTTCGGATTGACCTTCACGCCGAAGCCGCGCGTCGGGTTGCCGCCCTCGGCGACGATGCGGTAGCCGATCGCAGTTTCGCCGCGGCGGGCTGCGGCTTCCAGCACGGTGTGGAAATCGACCTCGTGCCCGGCCTTCTCGAGCGGGTCCGAAAAGAATTCAAGCTCATCCACTTTCCAATGGACGAGAAAAATTCTCACTTGGTCGATTCCCCCTAGGCTTTCTTCTTGAAGGCGTCGCCG
>JANLSB010000453.1:0-1967 GCA_031362125.1 Lysobacterales bacterium
CATCCGCGAGCTGGCTCAAACGGTGATGCAGGCGGTGGGCTTCAAGGGCCGCATCGTCTTCGACCCCACCCAGCCCGACGGCACGCCGCGCAAGCTGCTCGACGTGAGCCGGCTCGCGGCATTGGGGTGGCGGGCAAGGACACCACTGACGTCCGGTGTCCGGCTGGCGTATGACCACTTCTTGAACGCAGGCAGATGTTCGCCATGACCGTCACCGAAGATGTTTGGGTGCGTACCCGTGAAGAAGTGCGTCGCGAAGCGCCGTTGTCGACGACGCTTACGCACAAGATCATTCAGGAAGGCAGGGTCTCGCATGGCTGAACCTCTGAGCCCCCAAGCTGCGGAGAAGGCTCTTAAGGCGTTTCTCGCTTCGCGCTTCAAACCGCTGGTGAAGACCCATGACCTCATGGACCTGCTGACTCGGTGCGCTTTGCCGATTGGGCCGACCGCGTCTCCGAGCTCTCCGCTTTCGGCACTGTGCTGCGATATCCATCGGTAGATGCCGACCCGACTGTCAGCGACGTCACGCATGCACCGAAAACGGCGCGACTCTTCCACGCGTTCGTCAGCTCGATTGTTTTTGAAGCAAGTCATGACCGGACGGTCACGTCATGAAAATTCACCACTTCGAAAAAGGCCTGCTTCCTATCACCGGTGCCGTCTGGTTCATCGCAATTCACGCCGCGCCGCAGCTGCTCGCAGAGCCCAGGGCCTTCATGAACACGCTGTATCATCCACGGTGTTCAACCGTTGAACGCAGCTTATTGCACGATGCCCGACAACTTCCAGTACGCGATGCGTGGTCGGGTCACCGACCAGCCCGACGCCAGCCAGCGCGGCCTGGCGGTGCGGCTCGGGGTGAACGTGGGCAAGGTCTACAGCTTCTCGGCCGCAGCCGTGCCGCGCGGCAGCCACGGCCCACAGTGAGCACGGAACCATGCGACTGACCACCGATCAAGTCGAGGCCATTCGGCAGCGCATCCGGAGCCACCTGGGCCCGCATGCGCGCATCTGGCTGTTTGGCTCGCGCGTGGACGACAGCCGCCGCGGTGGCGACGTGGACCTCTATGTAGAACCTGAGACGCCGCCCGGCCTGGCAGCCAGGCTGCGGTGCAAGAGCGCACTCGCCGATGCGCTCGACCTCAACGTCGACCTCATCGTGCAACAGCCCGGGCGCGACTTGCCCATCTACCGAATTGCCAAGCACAGCGGGGTGACGCTGTGACGGACCACCTGAAGCTGATTCGAATCAAACTCGAACACTTGGCGCGAATGCGCGTGTACCTGGCCTACTCGCTCAGCCAAGTTGAACCGGTGCTGCTGCTCGCGGACTGGAAAGCATTGAGCCCGGACCAACACGAGTCGTTGGCAGCCTTCCGCGTGCGATTCAGTGAGTTTCAGGAACACCTGGGCAAGACCATGCGCGCCGTGGCCACGGAAGAAGAGCAAGACGTAGAGCGATTCGGCGCCGTGCTGGCCTTCATGGAACGGCTGCGGGTGATTGACTCTGTCGAACAGTGGAAGCTCATTCGTGAACTGCGCAAGGCCGTCAACCATGAGTACGAGGACGACACCGCGCGCCTGGCCGAGTTCTTCGAACTGATGACGAAAGAAGCGCCGGTGCTATTTGAGTTCTTCAGGCGACTGCGAGAACACTGCGTGACGGCGTACGGAATTTGAAACAACCCAGCCCGGCCGACACAACGTACCCCCTCAGAACCATGACCCAACCCAAAGTTGCCCTCATCACCGGCGTGACCGGCCAGGACGGCGCCTACCTGTCCGAGCTGTTGCTGGGCAAAGGCTACGAGGTGCACGGCATCAAGCGCCGCTCCAGCCTGTTCAACACCGACCGCATCGACCATCTGTACCAGGACCCACACGTCGACCACCAGCGCTTCAAGCTGCACTACGGCGACCTGACCGACAGCACCAACCTGATCCGCATCATCCAGCAGGTGCAGCCC
>JANLSB010000460.1:0-1790 GCA_031362125.1 Lysobacterales bacterium
CCGCGAGTTGCGATGTAGTTCGGCCCTTGCAGACGCTCTACGCCGTCGAAGCGGAAGCTGTCGCGGCCCAGGGTCAGCGTGTGCCCCGGCTTCATCGCGATTTCGCGCTGCTGCAACTGTGCTTCCACCAGCAGCGCGCCGATCAGGAACACCGCGACGCCGCTGTGCGCAAGCACCATGCCGAGCATTTCCGGCGTGAGCGGGCTGCGGTGGGTGTGCAGACGCTGCCACACGAAGCGCGCGGTGCCCGATGCGATCCAGACCGAACCGGCGACGCCGGCTGCGGTTTTCCATGGGCCGTTGGGAGCCTGGAAATATGCGGCGGCGCCCGCTACCAGCGCCAGCACCGCCCAGGGCAGCAGCAGGCGCATCGGCCGGTCGAGCTCATCGCGCTGCCAGCGCGTCAGTGGCCCCAGCGGCAGCAGCAGCACGATCGGCGCCATCAGCACGATGAACAGCAGCGAGAAATACGGCGGGCCGACCGAGATCTTGCCGAGTTCCAGCGCATCGGCGAGCAGTGGATACAGCGTGCCGATCAGCACCATCGCGCAGGCGGCGGTCAGAAAGACATTGTTGAGCAGCAGCAACGTCTCGCGCGACGTACCTGCGAATGGTTTGCCACCGTCGACATCCGCTGCGCGCAGCGCGTACAGCAGCAGCGAAGCACCGACGACCAGACCAAGGAAGATCAGGATGAACAGCCCGCGTCCCGGATCGGCGGCGAACGCATGCACGCTGGTCAGCACGCCCGAGCGGACAAGGAAGGTGCCGAGCAGCGACAGCGAGAATGTCGCGATGGCCAGCAGCAGCGTCCAACTGCGAAAGCTGCCGCGCTTCTCGGTGATCGCCTGCGAATGCAGCAGTGCGGCGCCGGCCAGCCATGGCATGAAGCTGGCATTTTCGACCGGATCCCAGAACCACCAGCCGCCCCAGCCGAGTTCGTAATACGCCCACCAGCTGCCCAGCGCGATGCCGATGGTCAGGCAGCCCCAGGCGACATTGGTCCACGGCCGCGTCCAGCGCAGCCAGCGCGCGACTTCTTCCGGCTGCGATGCATTGCGATCGAGGAGGGCGGCGATGGCGAACGCGAAAGGCACCGCGAAGCCGACGTACCCCATGTACAGCATCGGCGGATGCACGATCAGGCCGAAATCCTGCAGCAGGGGGTTGAGATCTCGGCCTTCGGCGGCGGCCGGCAGAATCCGCTCGAACGGGTTGCTGGTGAAGATCATGAAGGCCAGGAAGCCGACGCTGACGATGCCCATCACCCCGAGCACGCGGGCGACCACCGGCAGCGGCAGCGACTTCGAGAATGCTGCGACCGCCGCAGTCCAGACCACCAGAATCAGTGCCCACAGCAGCAGCGAACCCTCGTGCGCGCCCCACACCGCCGAGTAGCGATAGAGCATCGGCAGCAGCGAGTTCGAGTTGGTCGCGACGTAGCGCAGCGAAATGTCCTGCGACACGAACGCCCAGGTCAGGATTGCGAACGCAGCGCCGACCAACGCCAGTTGCGCCCACACGGCCGGTCGCGCGATGGCCATCCACGGGACAAGACCGCGCTGTGCGCCGATCAGCGGCAGGATCGCCTGCAGCAGCGCGACCAGCAACGCGAGGATCAGTGCGATCTGGCCGAACTCCGGAAGCAGATGCATGCGGATCAATACTCCGTGATCGGCAATTCGGCCGGCTTGGCCGCGCCGGGGTCGGGCACGTTGTGCTTCTTGTGCGCGAGGCCCATCTTGTCGGCGACTTCCTTCGGCACATAAGTCTCGTCGTGCTTGGCCAGC
>JANLSB010000477.1:0-16817 GCA_031362125.1 Lysobacterales bacterium
ACAGCGAGCTGCTGTATCCCTTCGAGATCGAGACCTATGGCTTGCACGCCGTGTTGCTGTCGGAGTATTTCCAGGACCGATGGGGCGGTCGCGTTCGCCTGCAATGCGTTCTGCCCGCTCCCTCCAAGCAGCTGCCGCTGAGCCTGCCGCTGCAACTGGCGGCTTACCGTGCGATCTGCAGCGCGATGAACATGCTGGCGGTGATGGCACCGACCGAGTACACCCTCCGCACGCGCCTATGGCAGCGCGGCGGGCGCAGAGGCATCACGGTATTTATCAACTGTTCGCCGACTGCGACCTTCGCGCTGACACCCGACGTGCAACGCGCGCTGCAGGAATTGGCCATGTTGGCGCGGGCGTATGACGGCACCTTTCAGCACCGCCATACGCACCGCATCGGGTTCATCGTGTCCGAACCCCAACCTGTGTCTTAGTTTGTCGACGGCAACGCGCGCACCCACCAGTAATGCGTCGTGCCGTTTTCGATCAGCACCACCTCGACCTCCTTCGAGCGCAGCAGCACGCGCGCGTTGCCGGCTGGCAACGCATCGCCAGGAAACAACACGCGATCTGCATCGCGACCGATCGGCAGTACCCATGCCGTCTCACCGATGCGACCCACCGCCGCGCGCACAGCCCCCGTGCTGTCGTTGACCTGCAAATAACGAACGCCGTCGCGCTCGAACTCGTAGATCTGCCACGCCGCATCGGCCGCCAGATCAGGCGCGGCCGGAGTAGATTCGCCCAGCCCGCGCGCGGCCACTGGTGCGCCCTTGTCATCGGACGGGCAGCAGCCCGCCCAAGCCATCGTCGGTGCCAGCATCACCACCGTCAGCATCGCAGCGCGCAGCGCAGTCAATTGCATCTTGTACACGTTCATCGCGTTCTCCTGAGAAAAAATCCATGTGAGTGTCGGAACGCCACCAACGCCAACGCCGCCAATTCGGCGGCGGCAAGGGCGCAGGGCAGCGATTTCGAGGCTACGCGATGGGTGTTTAAGCAGGCACTGCGGCGGGCCTGAGCGATGCGATAGCGTGGCTATGCGTGCGCGCCGTTGGGCGCATGCCGATGGACCAGCGGCATCACAGGCCGCAGACGCAGCGACACCCGGCGGACCTGCGTCACACCGGGTGCGGTTGATAGGAAAAAGCGCGCCGGGATTAGACGCCGAACAGCTCACCCGCTTTGGCGAATCCGACCCACCGGCCATCACCGTTGAGGCCGCGATTCATGAGTTCTCGACGGACCAGCGTCGCGACATCAACGTCGCCGTGGTGGATCGCGAGGAGGAACCGCGTGTCGAAGGTCTGGAGTTGTTCCGCCAGATCGCGGTCAATGCCCTGCGTGATGTGCCCGCTCATGCGCGCACCGCCTTGCCGGCGACCGACGCAGCCCCAGCGGCATACGCCGCTTCGAGCGCGTCCCGAATCGACCCGACCGACAACTCATGAAAATCCAATCGATCCGAACCGCCCTCGTCGAGGGTGTCGAGGTTGAGGTGCCGCGCGGCGACCTCGACGATGGCGCGGTGGCGGCGCGCGTCGCGTTTCGGGATGCGTCTGCCATTCATGCCGTCACCTTACGCATGGCGGCGAGCAGCAGGGACACTTGGGCGTCGGCGACGCTGTCGAGGCGCAGATGCGGCATGAGGTCGCAAGCCAAGTGTTTCATCGTGTGGTTGAGGCGTGCCGCCTGTGATTCGAGATCGTCGTCGGCGTCATACCGCGCGGCTCGATCATCGAGATGCCGCAACGCCAGCGTCAATGCCAGCCGCATGATGCGGAAGCTGTCCGCGCCCCGCAGGCGGGCGTAACGAATCTGTTCGTCGAGGGGCATGTTGCATTCGGAAAGGTCGCTCATTTCGGTTCCTGTTGTGTGTGAGAATTGTCTGCGTGCCGTCGACACAGTGACGCTCTGAAGCGGCACGCCAGCAAGTCGTTTCGATGGTGTTTCGTGCGCCAGACAGCTTCGGTACGGGATGGCGCGCAGGCGCTTGCGTTATCGCGCGCGGGCGTATCGCGGATCGGCATGGCAAGGCCCCGCTTCGCCGTACAGGCGCTGCCGCAATTCGGAGCGCAGGGACGCAAGCAACAGCGCGTCGTCGCCCAGCAGCGCGGGGAGCAGGCGATCATCGAGCGCACGCAGCGCGGTCAGCGGATCGCGTGCGTTCTCGGGCGCGGTGTAGACCGCGCTCATGCGGACCACCCGTTCGGATCGGCAGCAATCGCGGCAAGGACGGCCTGCAGCGGCTCGGCGTCGGCCTTGGGCCAGATCGGCGCGAGGATCGTGCTGCCGGTGTCGATCAGGGCGATGCGGATCGCCTGCACGCCGTTGCTGGCATACGCGACGTGCGGGCGGCCGTCGAGTTTACGGAGCAGTGCCTCCGGCGTGCGGGCGCGCAGCAGTTCGCGGCCCCAGGCCTTCCGCCCGGTGTGTTCGGGAACATGCAGCAGCGCATCGGCGATGAAAAATTCGCGCTTGGTTTTTGTCGTTTTCGTGCTGGCTTTTTTCTTGGTGTTCATGGTGTTTTTCGCGGTTGGCGTGATGTGTGGGGGTCCACACAGTCACGCTCTGAAGCCGCACGCCAGCAACTCGTTTCGGAGGCATTTCGGTCGCCAGACAGCTTCGGTACGGGTTCAGCCCGAATCCCGCCGCTCACAGCAATTGCGCTTGACTGTCGTTCCAGTTTTTAATCAGCAATTCACCCGAGGCAGTGGTGTCCTTATTGCGCGACATGGTGTAGTGCAACTGCAGCGGAATCATCGTGAAGCCACCGAACACGCGGCGGATCTCGGGATGGTCGTTAATGCTGAGCAGGACTTTGCCTTGGCACGTGCGCATCCACTCGGCCATGCGCTCGTATTCGCTGAACGGAAACGCCACGCCATAGCCTTCGGTTTCCCAATACGGCGGATCGAAGTAAAAGAACGTCGCCGGCCGGTCGTAACGCGCGACGACTTCATGCCACGGGCCGTGCTCGATGATGACATTGGACAAACGCAAGTGCGCCGCGCTCAATTCCTCTTCGATGCGCAGCAGATTGAGCTTCGGGCCATTGCCGGTGGCGGCATACCCAAAATTCTGGCCGTGGACCTTTCCGCCGAACGCCAGTTTCTGGAGGTAGAAAAAGCGCGCTGCACGTTGGATGTCGGTGAGCGTTTCCGGGCGTTCCATCTGCGCCCATTCGTACATCTCGCGCGAGACCAGCGACCAGCGGAACTGGCGCACGAGTTCGTCGAGATGGTGGCGCACGCAGCGGTACAGGCGCACGAGTTCGCCGTTGATATCGTTGAGCACTTCCACCGGCGCGGGATGCGGGCGCATGAGTAGCGCCGATGCGCCGCCCGCGAACGCTTCGACGTAGCACTCGTGGTGCGGGAAGTGTGGGTAGAGGTGTTTGATGAGGCGGCGCTTGCCACCGGGCCACGGGATGATCGGATTGGTCATGATGTTGTGTTCTGTCGTGTTGAGGGCTGAAGAAAGAGGACGTCAACGCAGGCGTCGCACGCTGACGCGTTCGATGCGACCAGCGAACGCGGTGTCGGCCGCGATGCGTAGCGCGGTGTGATCGCCTGCGGTGAGGGTGTCGATGAAGGTGCCGTTGGCGCTGCGTGCGGCACCGTCGACGGACGTGGTGCCACCGAAGCCGACGCGCATGCTGCCGGCCGTGACTTGGCTCAGCACCACCTCGATGCGATAGGTGGCGTTTGCGACCGGGATAAAAGCTTGCGACAGGTCAGCGGCTGCACCGGCGGTTTTGATCGCTGCACCACCGACGATCAACCAGCCGGCACCGAGCGTCCATGCGGCCTGCGTGTCGAATTCACTGTTCGCCAGTTTTTCGCCGCACTCGCAGGCGATGATGCGGACGTGTTTCTGGCGACTCGCGAGCGCGCTGCGTCGGCTCTCGACTTCGACGCGGATCGTCGCGTCGCCTGCGAGGAGCAGATCGTGTGTGAGCGCAGTGCCGGCGATGCCGACCGCTTCATGCAGCAACGCACCACTCAGCGCGTGGACGATGCGCACCGTCGTCGCCGTGCCCGGTTCTGGACCGATGCTGCCCGCGTCATGCTCGATCAAACGATCGGCCTGCAACAGACGATCGCGATGTGCCCATGCAAGGTCCAATCGCGCAAACGCGGTCGCTGGCCACGCTGCGCCGTTGATGCGCAGTCGACCGGGTGGATAGGGCCGTGCGTGACGCGCCGCAAGCGTCGTTTGTACGATCGGTGCGAGCGCAGGATCGAGCGTGCCCTGCTGAGTGCGGGTGAGCAGTTTCGCGTCGACGGTTTCGCCGGAGAGGTATTCAGTCGGGTCAGCGCCAACGTAGGTGTCGCTGCACCACAGTCGCGCCCCGGCTGCATGGGCGGCCGGCACGGTATCGACGCAGCCACGCGCGATGGTGAGCGTGCCGGCCTCGGCATCAATGGCATCGATACGCACCAGTTCGTCGTCGATCAGGGCTTCGGTGCCGACGACGACCAGATCAAGGTCGCGGGTCGCCTCCAGCGCAATCAGGGTATCGGTCGGCGCGAGCGCGACGCGCAGCAGTCCGGTCGGTGTGAAGTCGCCGCTGCCGACCTCCACGAACGCGCCGCTGCCGGTGCGCGTGGTGAGCGTAAAGCCGTAGGCCGGACCATTGGGTCGCGCGCCGAGCGCGACGACGAAGCCGGCGTCGTTCTCGATCAGCGCCAGATCGGCGGGACGCAAGCGGCCGGCGAGATCGCGCCATGTCGCTTCGACCAATCGTTGTGCGGACAGCGGACGCGGTGCGGTGTCCGGCGGCGTCCACGGCCCGATCACCGGGCGCAAATACGTCGTCGCCGCCATGCCGTCGAAGTCCTGCACCAGCGTCAACGCAAGCGCGCCATCGGTGCGCGTGCCCTCGTCCACTTCCAGCACGCGCACCGGCATCCGCACCACGCCTTTACGCCGCCACGACAGCGCGAGCACATCGCCGCGCTTGACACCCCACCAGCGACGATCGACGCTGAGTTTGATTCGCTGCAGCAGACTGCTGGCGACGGCGGTCTCGCGCGCAGCGACGCGCTCGCACAGAGTGCGGTTCCACAGCCCCGGCAGCGACTTGCGATCGGCGACGACGCGGCCCTGTGCCTGGACGTTCGCCATGTTCTGATATGTGGCGGCAATGTCGAGGTTGGTGACGCAATCGCGACCGAGGATGGTGACTTCATTGGTGCTGCCATCGAGCAGCGGCGTCTGCCAGCTCTCCAAGGCGACGATGCTGGTTTCGTCGAGGAACGGTAATTCCGACGCGACGTAATCCGGCCGGAACAAGCGGTACACGAAACGGCCGAGCATCGGATCGAACGCCCATAATCCGCCGACGTGGTTGTTGACCATCTGCAGGAAACTGCCGATCGAGTCGCCGCGTCGCCATCCGAGGCACAGCCCGAACTGCTCATCAAACAGTTGTTCGGCCGCGCGCAAAAAACTCGTCGCATCGATCAGCGCAGGATCGAGACCGCAGCCCCACACCGTATCGGTGAGGCACTGGTAGTGGATGTGCGCCGCATTCATACCGCGACCCAGTCGCGCGAGCGAGGGCTGCCACACCGGCGTCGACCAGCCCTGCGTGAACCGACCCCAGCGTTTCGCCCACAATTTGAGGTAAGGGTTCATCGCCCCGACCATGCCGCGATACAACGTCGTACACAGCCCGCGCCCTGCCGGCCACGGTCCCGGCACTTGTTGCTGCAAATACACATCCGGCAACTGCGTTGCTTCGCCCATGCGAATGTGCAGGTTGCCGACGAGGCCGCCTTCTTTTTTATCGCCGCCGAACAACATTGGCCGATTGATCGCCAGCGTGCCGCTGCCGGCGCGTTCACCCTCGAACACGCTCTGCCCGCCGACCTTCACACCGGCGAGATAATCGTTCGGGCCGATGCTCTCGCCCATGTAGAGATACATGAAGTGGCGATAGCCGATGGTGGGTTTGCTCGACTTACCCATGTTTTACCCCATCACACCGCACCTCTACCGCATCCGTGCGATGACGCAGACGCGGGATCACGATGGGTCGACGTCGCCCACGTCCGCGCACCAGCGCACGCACATCGATCGCCCACAGCGCGTGTAATAGCGAGGTCGCCAGACCGAACGCGCCCGTGAGGCGTTCCCCGTGCAGCCACAGCACAAGGCCGGACGCGCACGCGGCGATGGCGATGGCGACGACGCTCGTCCACAGGCGATAGACCGCATCACGTCGCATCGCGTGCCTCCTGCTCGGCGATCACCATCACCCGCGCGACGAACGGATCGTCATGCAAGTGTGGATGCGCATCGACATCAATGCCTTCGCTGCACAAGGTGTGCAGATCGATGCGGTGCTGACGACACCACGCACGAATCCCCGGCGCGCACAGTGGACCACCGGCCGGATCGATCGCGCGGACATGACGCAGATGAATGCGGAGCCTGCTGTTCGACACGAGGTTCACTTGCCTCCCGATGCTTTGATCGGCGTTGTGCGCAAATCCCCAAACGCGAGCACGTTCGGATCCTCCACCCACACTTCGCCGAAGATGACGAGCACCTCGCGACCCTCTTCGGCAGTGGGCACCTGAAAATCAGCCAATGCAGGCGGCTTCTGCGACTGCGGCTTGGGCCGCATCGCGACGCTGAGCGCGATGGCCAGAATGAGGACGACGACATAAATCCACATCGTCAGAACACCGGATCGTTGCCGAAGGGCGTGCGCAGCCCCTTCAAGGTGGGTTGGCCGCCGTAGTTCAGTTCGTTGCGGAATTTCGCGCAGCCGCGCGGTCCCAGCGTGCGGTCGCAGCCGGGGAGCGCAGTGACGTGCGCGCCGATCGCAAGCACAGTCGGCGTGAGCAGGCGCAGCGTTGTGCCGGTGTGCGCGACGATGAAGCGCCGTTCGACGCCCAGCGTTGAGGTCCACTGCAGCACGCCGCCCTCGAAGTGGCCGTCGTCGAACGCATCGAATGCCGCTGACGTGACGCTGTAGCCGGTGACGTCGCTGAGCACCGCGTCGACGGCGTGGGCGTCGGGGTCGGCGTTGCACGCACCCGGTCCCTGCCCGTACAGCACCAGCGGACAGTTCGATTGCCAACTGCGACGCAGGCCAAGGGTCTCGACCGCGGATGCCAACGACTGGCAGCGCAGTGTCGCGATGCGGTGGGTTTCGTCGAGATCGGCGACGTGGCCGGTCCAGCCCAGGCGCACCAGACCATCGCGCACACGCACGCGTTTGAGGTCGAGGCGCATCCGCAATCCCGGTGGTGTCGGTCGGAACAGATTGAGCAGCGGCAGATCCAGCGGCGCAGTCACCTCGAGCGTGTTTTTCGCTTCTTCGCTCGACTGCGCGATGCGTCCACGCGCGAGTGCAACCGGCGCATAGCGTTGCCCTTCGACGATGGCCTCGCGACCGGCGTCGGTGTAACGCCAGTGGGTCAGGCCGATGGAAAAATCGAACAGTTCGATCTCACGCGAGAGCAGGCTCATGGCTCCTCCTCACCGACGCTGGCAAACGCCACGCTGCAATCCAGCAGCCCCTCGCTGTCAGCGTGGTGCTGCAGTTCGACCGTGTCGCCTGCGAGCGTCACCAGCGCCATCCAACTCACCAGCCGCACCCGTTCGGGTGCGACCACACGACCCAACGCCACATCCATCCGCACACGTTCGTGTGTTTCACCGTTGGCGAGTTCGATCTCATCGGCGGCTTCGATGGCGCGGTAGAACACCGTGCTGTCTTGCAGTTCGATGCGAAGATGTCTGCGTCCGGCCTGCATGCGCAGACTGCGCGCGATACCGGCCCACGCGACGACCAGCAACAGCGCGGTCTCGCCGATGGTCTCGATCACTTCGACATCGTCGGTCCACGTCGGCAACCACAGCGCCTCGGCGCGGCCCTGCAGCCAATAGAGCAGGCTGCGGTGGCGGCGGCGTTCGCTGCGGCCGAACAATCGCCACGCATGCGATTGCGTCGTCCACACGAGCCCCGACACATCATCGACGGCGGTGCGGCCGACATCGCCGTCGAGTACCGTCGCGCGGCGCGCAAAACTCGCCGTTGGCGGATCGCTCCAATCCGGGCGAGCTTCGAGCACCGGCACACCGCGATAACGCACGACCGGTGCCATCGGCGGCCAGTCACACGGCTCGGTCGCCTCGAACTGCAGGCGCGTGTCGACGAGTCGGTCGGTGTGGCGACGCAATTCCGGTGCGGTGGTCAAACGCGCGGTGCGGCACGGGATCAGCCGCGTGCCGACTGGCCATGCCGCCTGCGTCGACGCACGCAAACTGATGCCGGTCGCGGCGAGCGTCACGACTTCGACCAGTTCATAGTGGCGCTCACTGCGCCAGAGCATCGCGAGGCCGCCGACGACAAAATCGAGCCCCGCCGTCTCGAACATGATCGCCGTTGCGCCCGCTGGCACCGGCGTGCGGAGCCATGTCATATCGACGAACACCGGCAGCGCCCACGTCCGCGCGCTCCAGTCGTAGAGCAGATTCTCCATCGCGCGGCGTTCGGCGCGATCGGCGAGCACGCTGAACTCCCACGACCGACGCGGCGCATCGCGCAGCGGTGTGCGCACCACGCTGCCTGCCAACGTCGTCTGCACATCGGTCAACCACGCCAAGGTCTCGGCCACGGGCTCAGTCCAGTTCGGCGGGAGTGACCACGCCTGCAGGCGCTGGCCGGTGATGCTGAGCGACCACACCTCGCCGTTGGCGAACACGAACGCGAGCCGCGCATCGATCAGCGGCGGACCTTCGGTGGCGACGGTCAACGTCCAGGTGCGTTCCTGCAGCGGCGCGAACAGGGCCGGCACGACGTCCGGGGCGAGGGTCATGCCGGTATCGCCGTCGAGTACCAGCGCCGTGACCGTCGCCGGCTGCGTGCGCCATGCGTTCCACACGCTGACCTCACGCACGACCTGCGAGACGACGTTGCCCAGCGCAAGGGTTCGCGGCGTGAGGTGGATGCGGTCGTAGTAATCGTCGACGAAGCGCTGGGCCAGTCGGCCAATCACAGGCCACGGCGTCGAGGCGGCCTGCCGAAAGGCACCGGCCACGGCGAGGAGACGTTCGCGCGCATACGCGGCCGGGACGAACGCCCCCTCAGTGAACGCCCGCAGTTCGGGCGAGAGCACGGGCTCGTCCGCGCCGAACAGGCGCGGGGTGGGCGCGATGCCGATCAGTCCGGCCATCACGTCTCTTCCCGCAGCGCGACGCCAAACGTGCCGCTGTGCTGCGCGCCCACGCTCCACCCGGCCCCGTTGCGCTGGCTGGCGTTGACGGCGTGCAGCGGATACACGCGCCAGCGGTCGCCGCCGTAGACCAGCGGTGCCGTGAGGTCGAGGTGATCGAGCCGGCAGTAACGCGCATGCGCCAAGGTCGCGACGATCGTTTGACCCTGCGCCTGCCGCGCCATCAGCACGTCGATCGGCAGCAGCACAGTCGCCTGATTGAACGCGGACGGCAGCGCATGCAGCAGTCCGGCCTTGTGCGCGACGCCGAGCAAATTCCCGGTGTTGCCGCCGACGATGGTGCGCCACGCGGGCGCACCTTCCAATCCGCAGTGAATGAAACTGCTCTGATACGTTCCTGCGAGGCTGGCGAAAAAGAATCCGAGCCCGAACCCGTCGTAGGGCGCTGCGCCCAGATCGCTGCCGCTGTTGTTATTGAGGTACACGGTGCAGCGCGGGGACGCGCCATTGGCATCGGCCCGGAACGATCCACTGCACCACAGGCCGCTGCCGCCGATCTGCGGCATGGTCGAGACGCCGAGGTTCAGATGCTGGTGACGATCGACGTTGTAACGCGCGACCAGATAAATTTCGTCCGGCGCATCGAAGACATGCAGCACGTAATCGATCGGCCAGACGATGGGCGCATTCGCGAAGCTCATCATCTTGACGCTCTGCGGACACGCATCGACCAGCGCATTGCCCGCCTGTCCGATGCCCGCTTGCAGGCGCAGTTCAGTCGCGTTCGCGACCAGGTGTACGAACGCCACGCCCTTGCTCAGGATGCCGTTCGCGAGCGTCCAACCACGTGCGACGAGCGCGGTCTCGACCGCCGTTTTGAGCGCGGCAAAATTACCCGCGATGCCAGCGATCACGGCCATCACGCCACCTCCAGCGCGATGTGATCGCGCCAGCCAGTGCGTGCCCCATCCTGCAGCACCACAAACGCGCGTCCGCCGACCGCGCGGATCGCTTCAACCGCCTGCCGCGTGCTCATGCCGGTTTGGTCTACGACGGCGCTGCCGTCCAGCTGCAGCACGTTCTCTGAGGCGTTATTGAAGCCGGAGACGAAACTCACGCCATCGAGCACGCCGTAGAGGTTGCCCGAGGTGGGATAGACATTGAGTGCGCCGTCATATGCGCCCAGGCGCATCTCGTAGAGTTCCAGCGGCTGCGGCTGGTGCAAGGTACCGGCCGGCACGAGGCAGCGGTTGCTCGCGCCGCTATTGCCCACCGGCTCACCGGCGAGCGCGCTGGAGGTGGTGACATTGTTCGCGCCGTTGCCGAAGGGCGAGATCTGCACTTTCTTCCACGCGCCCGCTTGATCGCGCAAGTACAGATGGCCATCGTTGTAACCGCTGTCGCTGCTGCCGCGCACGCCTTTGTACGGAAACCAGTTCACATCGCTGTAACGCTTCGCCTCACGACCGTCGAAGTGACCGGCGACGATCAGCGGCGAGGGAAATTCACCCGGCCGTGCATACGGCAGCGCCTTGCCAACATAGACGTGCGCATACATCGGCGAGCCGACCTTGAAGCACCCTGCGATGCGACGCGGGTTGGCGGTCAGGACATACGTGACGGCTTGATTGTGGCAAGGCACGCCGCTGGTCTTGATCCCAGGTTGGGTCTCGAACGGGTTGCCGGCGACATAGCCGGTCATCGTGCCAGCGAGCAGGTTGTAATAGTCGGCCGCGATCAACTGATATGCCTTGAAACCAACGGTAATCTGCTCCTCGCCGGTGGTGCCGGTGGAGCGCAGGATCAGTTCGCGCTCAGGGATCGCGGTGTCGTAACGCAGCGTTGTCCAGCCTGCGGTTTCGGCGAGCGTCTTCAATGCGGCGAGCACTTGGTAGTGCGCGTCGAGGCCTGCGCCTTTGACGACGGTGTCGATGGCCCAACTCATCCGCCCACCTTCTGGCGCAGGAAGCTGCCGTTGCGATCAATGACGTTGAGCACGGTGGTCTCCATCGCGCGGCTGGTGGCGATCGATTCGGCAAGCGCCTCGGTGTCGATGGCGTTGACGAGGCGCAGATTGAGTTGCGGGGTCAAACCGGCGGCGGCGCGGGCGAGACCGCCGTCGGCGAAGTTCACGCGCGGGGCACGAGGTAACGCGCTGGGCGGCGGCGCGGCACCGGCGAAGCGGCGCGCGTGCCATGCGTCCAGCGCAGGCATGCCGCGTGCGTTGAAGTCCTCCAGAAACGACAGCGCGCCGGGTTGGCGCACGACGCCTGCGCGAGTGACGAACTCAAAATCGGACAGCCGCGCGACGATGCTGTCGGAGGTCGAGGTGCCAGCGCCACGGACGTGGCCGCCACTGGCATACCCACCACCCCCGTCGAACGTCGCCTGCGCGATCAAACCTGCGATGGTCGCGCCCTGCGCAATCGCGCCTGCGATGAAGGGAATGTTCTGCGGGAATCCGTATTTACTCGCTTCGGCGACGTTGTTCGCGAGTGCGAGCGCGGCCTGGGCGATGGCGAAGGCTTTACTCAGTGCGAACAGCGCGCGATACGCCGCGCTCTGCTCGCCGCCGAAGGACTTGGCGATCTGCGCCAAACTGCCGAACGCCGATTCAGCGCCGGCGAGCAGCACTTGCGTCTGCGCCGACTGCAACTGCGCAAGCGCGGCTTGGTGCTGCTGCTCGATCGTCACTTCCTGCGCGTCCCATTGCGCGTTCAGATCGGCGCGTTGCGCGCGGAACTGCGCGAGCAGCGCGAGCTGTTCGGCATGCCACGTCTGCACGCGCACGCGCGCCTGTTCGATCTGCGCCAGTTCGCCGCCCGTGTCGCCGAGCGCATTCGCCGCACCGGGCACAGCATCGGGCTTGCGAAACGACTCGCGGACCACGCGCGCCATCGCAGTATCGAAGGCGGCCTTGGTCGCGATGCCATCGCGCAGTGCATCGTTGAGCAGCGTGACCTGCTCGGTCGCCGTCGCAAGCGCGACTTCGGCCGGCGTGCGCAGGCCGTCGCGGAGCGTCTCGTAGGCGCGGGTGGTCTTCTCGATCTCGGCCTTGCGCTCACGCTCGGCCTCCGCAGCGGCGCGGGCCTTGTCGAGTGACTCCGCTTCAGCGATCAGTTGCGCTTTCAGGGCAGGCG
The DNA here is from genome assembly GCA_031362125.1 of Lysobacterales bacterium. GTDB lineage: Bacteria > Pseudomonadota > Gammaproteobacteria > Xanthomonadales > Xanthomonadaceae > Lysobacter_I. Next base: position 12,338 of record JANLSB010000477.1, read on the forward strand.
CAAGTGTCGCCAATGCGCCCTGCGTGGTCTCGTAGCGCAGCCGCGCTGCTTCGCCGGCACGGGTCTGGCCGGCTTCGACCTCACCCAGCAGCGCGACTTCGCGACGCAGCGATTCGAGTTCGCGCTCGGCAGATTCGCGCGCACGATCAGTGTCGGTGGACTTGGGCTTTGCTGGACGCGCTCCCGTCGGTGCCTTGAACTGGTTCTCGATCTGCGCCCGGCGCGTCTTCTCGAAGGCATCGATGCCGAAGCCTTCCACGGTCTTGACCCCGCCTGCGCGCAGCGCGGCGATGTCGCGTTCCAGTGCGCGCAGCTGCTGCGCCTTGCCGATGGCGCGGTCCTGCCCCAGCGCCGCCTGCGCGCGCCCGAGGGCGTTGATGGCGTTGGTCTCGACGCGCTGCGCCTTGGCCTGCGCATCGGCTTTGGTCTGCGCTTGCAAGATCTCGCGTTGGGTCGAAACATACTCGTCCTGCAAGCCGAGCAGTTCGCGCTCGATGCCCACCAGCAGGCTGCGGTTGTAGCGGTCGGTCGGTGCGCCGCCGGTGCGTTCGAGAATTCGCCGACGCCGGGTATCCAGATCGGCCATCTCCCGGGAAAGCTGGCGCGAGCGAAATTCGGCATCGTCGCGGCCCAGATCCTTGATGCCCTGCCACGTCTGCGCAATGACCTTGGCGAGGTCTCGCCACCGTCGCTCGAGGAACCCTGCTTTTTCCAGCGCCTCCTGCACGCGCTGCGCGTGGACCCGACCGAATTCTTCGATCGCGATCCGCGCCGCGTCCTGCATCCGCCCCTGCGCCTCCAGCGCGCGGACGTGTTGGTAGACAGTCGCCGACAGGAACTGATAATCCTGGTTGAGCGCGGCCAGCTGCTGCGACGGTGCCTGCGCCAGCGCGATGATCTTGCGGGTGGTCTCCTCGACGGAAGCGCCGGTGAGCAAGGACAGATCGACGGCGGCGCGGGCCGCCGTCTGGAGGACATCGCCCGCGACCTTGCCGGAGCCCGCGAGCGCGGTGAGGGCTGCCTGCGCGTCACCGAACGCGCCGGTGGTGTCGCCGATCGCGTCTTTGGCCGCAGCGAGACGGCCGGCGGTGGTCGCCGCCGCGTTGCCGCTGGCGATCAACGCGCGCTCGTAGCCTTGTGTCTCCCGGTAGCCCTGCACGGTCGCGACCGCGACGCTGCCGATGACCGCCGCCACCAGCGCAAGTCCCGCAACCATCGGCGAGAGCGCGCCGAGCAGCGCGCGGGCCGCAGGCACGATACCGCCGAAGGAATCCTTCAGTTGCCCGCCCTGCTGGATCGCGACCAGCCACGGTTTTTGTCCGCCCGCGAGCGAGGTGAAAATATCGGTGATCTGCGCCGGCAACTGGCGCATCGCCTGCCGGGTCTGGCCGATGGTGATGCCGTACTGATCGACAGCGCGACGACCGACATCGGTCGCGCGTGCGGCGGTGACGGTCGCGGTGGCCAGCCCGGTGCGGGTCGTCGCCAGTCGCGATTCGAGCGCATCCGCGCGGCGCTGGATCTCCAGCATGCGCAGTTCGCCGTCGCGACGCAGCGCCTGCGCACGACCCAGCGCATCGGTGCGCTCGATCGGCGTGCGCAGTTGTTGGGGACTCGCCGCGCTGAAGACCGCGGTCGATGCGGCGCGGCGCTCAGCGATACGCGCCGCATCGACCGCCTGCTGCCGCAGCGCAGCGGCGTTGCGGGCTGCGGCATCGGCCTCAAGTCGTGTGCGCCGCTCGACCTCGGCGGTGATCGCGCGCTGTGCGGTCAATGCGGACGATGCCTGCGCATCGAGCACGACGTCGCGGTTGGCGGCACGGGCGCGGCTCAGGGCGCGATCGACCTGCGCCAGCGCGCTGCGAATCCGCGCAAGACCGGCTTCGGCCTGCGCGGAATCGCTGCGGATGGTCAGATCAATCTCAAAATCGCGGTTCATACGTCGAAATACGCCAAGGGCTCAGTCGCGACCGCGCAGGATCTTCACGCGCGCCTCAGCGGCTTCTCCGCCCCACACTGCAGTGGCGACGTCTTCGATGAAGTCGGCACGGCGGCGACGTTCATCGCGGTCCAGCGCATCAAAGGCGGCGGTGAGCTGGCGTTCGGTCATGCGCCCGAGCCGTGCGAAGTCGCCGAAGCCGCTGCCTGCGAGTCGAGTGAAACGGTCGAACCAGTCGAGGTGCTGGACAGCGCGGCGTCCTGCAACACGCGACGCTCGCGCAGTTCGGCCAACACCTCGCGCACGAAAAAAGCGGCGTTCACCGCAAACCATGTCGCCATGTACAGTTCCAGTTCGTCATCGGCGAGCGCCTCCAGCCACGCGACGTCAACGTCAGCGGCCTGCGCCGCGATCAACGGAATCACTGCGCGGTGACGACCGAACAGACGACGCACCTGGGCGTAACGCAGCGTTCCGCCTTCGCTCAGGACGATCAAGTCGGCGATGAACATCTCCGCGCGATCGGCGACGTCGAGCCCCTCGAAGAAGCCGTACTCGCGGATCGTGAGTGCGCGTCCGCCAAGGGTGAGGCTGCGATCGGGATGCAGTTGCGCCAGCTGCTCGGCAGCATGCTGTTCGGCGTCGTCGTGATCGGAGGGGTGTGTGGTCTCTGCTGACGGTGTGTGTGCGATCTTCTTGGCCATTACGCGGCCTCCGGCAGATCGAGCCGACCGAAACCGCCGAGCAGCGGATCGGCAGCGGCCTCGGGATCGAACAGGACCGAAGCGGTCATCCCGAACTGGCCGAACGATTCGTGGATCAAGCCCAGATTGCTGACCGGATTGAACTGCACGCGATACAGCCGAACCTGCACCGGCGCGCCGTCGATGCTGTTGATGCCATCGAGAAACAGGAAGCGTTCGGGCGCGGACGTGGTGAGCATCGCCACGCTGACGCGCGCACCGTAGCGATACGCGGCGCGCAACGGCAACGTAAACGCCGCAAAGTTGAGCAGCTTGACGAGGCCGGCACGCGCGCTCTGAATCAGATAGTGGATGTTCGACACCAGCGTCGCAGGCACGGCGTTGCTGTCGGTGATGACGAGTTGGCTGATGGTGCTGTGATCGAGCGCGATCAGATCGTTCGCCGCGAGCGGCACCGGCAAGGCTTCGCCGGTGAGCGTGCCCGCCGCGATCGACGTCTTGGTCGCGTACAGACCGAGCAGCAGATTATCGATGTCGGCCCAGTTGATCGCGATGGCGAGTTCGGCCTCCTTGCCCTTCTGCAGCACCGCCGAAGTCAGACGATTGCCCGAGTACGATTCCTTGCGCGTCTCGGTCTCGGTTTTGAGGGTGAGGTCGCACTTGGGCACGTCGCCGACCCAGCGCAACGCGCCGGGACGGCCACCGGGCAGACGGGTGCCCAGATACAGTCCGCCTTGGAAGGAGAAGTCTTTCATGCGTCGTGGTCCTCGTGGTCGGTGACGACGCGGTCGTTGTGCGCGGGCGGCGCGATGGCGTCGTTCGCGTCGTGCGTGGCAGGGGCGCGTTCGGCGTCGAGCGGCGGCGGCGTGGTCAGACCCAGCGCGTCGAGAAACGCAGCGTCAGCGTCGTTGACCTTCAGTTCGATGCCGTCGAGCGGCGGCGTGTAGGCCACGCCTTCATGGGTATGCGGGTGGTAGAGCGTGATGGTTTTCATGGGGGTCATTGAGATAGGCCGGTGGCGACACCGGCAGAGGGAAAGCGAAGCAGTCGATCGACTTCGGCGGCGAGCACGCCGCGTGCAAAATCGACGAGGCGTTCGGGGCGACGGCCTTTGGCGAGCATCTGCGCCACCGACGCGCCGTATTCGGTGACCAGCGGTTGACGTTGCTTGCCCGCATAGCGGCCTTGGCGCATCTCGCGCTTCGCGCCTGCGCGCTGGAAAACCTGGACGTTGCTGCCAAGACCCGGCGCGATGAAGGCGTTTTTGCGCAGATTGCGGCGACCGCGCAGCACGGTCGCGCGCACGCCATCCGGGGCTTTTTTGGCGTTGAACTGCATGAGGCCGATGCCTCGAAACCGGCCGACCAAGCGCACGCCGCGTTCGGTTGGGCGTGCAGTCAGGTCTTGATTGACGCGGCGCGCAGGCAGCGCGTACTCAGCCTGAATATCGCGCCGTGCCTGCACCGGCAGACGACGACGCACGGTGGCGATGGCGCGCGGCGGCACGTCGACCAGACGCGCTGAGAGCGCGCTGAGGTTGCGGCTGGCCGCCAATCCGCCGCGCAGATCGAACTGCATGTTCAGCGCGCCGCTACCGATGGAGGGCGTCTGCGTCATCGCCCACCGCCCTGACGGAAGCGCGTCACGAACAGTTGTTGCGCCGCCATCGCCGGCACGCCATCGGGGCGATCAAGAATCACGGATTCTGCGAAGCGCAGCGGCAGTGCGAGCGTGGGCAGGCGCAGACCATCGAGTGCCTGTTCGGTATCGGCCATCGTCTCGACAATGCGCGCTTGCGCGTTGTCGAACCGCACTGGCACCAGCGCCTCGACGACGA
>JANLSB010000483.1:0-1796 GCA_031362125.1 Lysobacterales bacterium
CGCTGCGCACCTTGAACATCATTGATGATTACAACCGCGAGGCGCTCTGTATCGAAGTGGATACCTCATTGCCAGCAGTACGTGTCATTCGTGCTTTGGAAAATATTCTGCTTTGGCGATCTGCGCCCAAACAAATTTGCATGGATAATGGCCCGGAGTTTATTTCTCAAAGATTGGAAAACTGGGCAAACGAGAAACAGATTGAATTGCTCCACATCCAGCCCACGCGATCCGCCTCGGTGGCGACCTCAACGGCGCCAGCGACGGCCGCGTGCGTATGGTCGGCAACACCATCGTCTTCGATCGCCCGGGCGCGGCCACGGCGGTCTATGTGCAGTTGGGGGTCGGCAGCGTGGAGATGCACAACAACGCGATCTTCCAGACTGGCGGTGCGGCACCGGCGATCCTGCGCGAGAACACCACAGCCGACACGCCGGTGTGCGCACCGTTCGTGACCCAGCCCTGGAGCGGCGCGCGCAGCGTGTTCGGCACCCGCAACTGGGTGCAGACCACGGCCACGTCGGTGCCGCCGGAATGGACCGGCACGCTCAGTGGCATGGATCCCGGCTTTCGCGATATCGCGCAGCGCAATTTTCGTCCGCTCGCGGTCAGTCCGCTGCGCAACGCCGGCGTCAACCGTCCGCAGTCGCCGGCTGCGTTTCCGATGCCGTGGCCGCTGCCCACGCTGCTGTACGATCCGCCGCTGCGTGCGAAGGTCGCGCTCGGCGACCAGCGCGCGCGTATCCCGCAGGGCTATTTCACGGTCGATATCGGCGCGCTGGAGGAATTCGATATCGACAGTTTGAGCGGCCCGTTCGAATTGCCGGGTTCGTCTCCCAGAGTCCGTCCAAGGACGCTGACCAAACCGGCGGCGCCCATCGATGAGGCACCACGCCCGTGCGCGACCCCGCGATGCACGCGCCTCAACGGATCCCGACGGTAGGTGTGCAGGCCTCTTCATCATCCTGTTTGATCGCAATATCGCCGCGTGCCGCGATGCCCAGGCGGTACCGGCCATCGCAGGGGACAGTTTCGCGTGCCCGGTGCCCAGCAGTGCGATTTCCATTGGGATACGCGATCATGGACCGATCTGCGCATTCGATCGACCGCCCATGAACAATGACTCGCCGCAATCTTCCGCATCCCGAAAGCACACCGTGGCGGCAGGGGACCGCAGCGCCGCCGGCATCGCGATCTGGTTGACTTTCGCGCTTATCCTGGTGGTCGTGACCAGTCAGTTCGGGCCGCTGAAACGTTATCTCACGGCGTCGCCGCCCCCGGCGCGCATGCACGCACCGGCTGCGCCGGTCAACCATTCGCCGTCGCCCATTCCGGCAGTCACCGGGACGCTGCCCCCACCCGCACCGCAGGCCGCCTCGACGCCGGATGCGGCGGCCGCCAGGATGGCCACGCTGATGCTGAAAGAGCCGCCACCGGCAGCGCCCGTTATCGTGCAGCCATCGCTGCCGGCGGGCGAAGCCGGGCTGATCGAGGCGATGCGCAAAGGCCTGTTGCGACCAGCCTCCGGCGGCGATCTGGCGGTGTGGAAATCGCGCTGGTCGCAGGCGAACGGTCGCGGGTTGCCGTCTTCGTTCGATGCGCACACGCAGATGATGACGGCCTATGTCATCCAACGCGATTTCGAGATTCCGGCCGGCCTGCACGGCGCGCATTCAGTGGTCTTCGTGCTCGAGAAAAGCGTGCCGTATCCGCGCGGCGATCCCGGACATTCGGTCATCCTCGATCAGTCTACCGGTGCCTGCATGGGCGCGGTCTGCGGGATGTTGCTGCAATAA
>JANLSB010000507.1:0-3704 GCA_031362125.1 Lysobacterales bacterium
AGTGCCCGGAGTTGTGCACGCGCGGCGCGAGTTCATTGGCGAGCAGCAAGCCATTGCGGCAGAACAGTTCCAGTGCGAAGACGCCGACGTAGTCCAGCGATTCGGCCAGTGCTCTTGCATGAGCGATCGCAGCGCTTGCGAGCCTATCGTCCACGCGCGCAGGTGCGAGACTCGCGGACAGCACGCCGTCCACGTGCCAGTTCTCGGTCAGAGGCCAGGTACGGAATTCACCATCGCGACCGCGTACGGCGACCACGCTCAGCTCACGCTCGAACGGCACGAACGCTTCAAGAATCAGTCCAACGGTCGCCGCCTGTGCGCCAAGCGCATTCCACGCGGCATCGACATCGTTTAGTGTCTTGATCCGGAACTGGCCTTTGCCGTCGTAGCCGAGGCGGCGGGTTTTCAGGATGCAGGGCGTGCCGATGCGGGCGATGGCTGCATCAAGTGCGATGCGATCCGGCACATCGGCGAAGTCCGGCACCGGAATGCCGAGCTCGCGGAACATGGTTTTCTCGGCCAGACGGTCCTGCGCAATCGACAGCGCACGCGGATTCGGAAACACCGGCACGCGTTCGCTCAGCCATTGTGCAGATTCGGCCGGCACGTTCTCGAAATCAAAGGTGGCGACATCAACCTGCGATGCGAACTCCGCCAAGGCGGCCTCGTCTCGGTAATCGCCGACGATCAGCGGCACGAACTGTCCGGCGCAGGCATCGGCGACCGTATCGAGCACTCGAAAACGCAGGCCGAGCGGCGCGCCCGAAAGCGCGAGCATGCGGGCGAGCTGGCCACCGCCGAGGATACCGACCGTCGTCATCTGCGCGTCACGTCCGCGGATCGTCATTTTCAACGACATCGTGCGTCTGCTTCGCCCGGAACGCATTGAGCGCAGCGCGGATCTGCGGATGATCGGCCGCGAGCATCGCGGCAGCGAACAGGCCCGCGTTCGCCGCGCCCGCATGGCCGATGGCGAAAGTCGCGACCGGAACGCCAGCCGGCATCTGTACGATCGACAGCAGCGAATCCATGCCGTTCAACGCTTTGGTCTGCACCGGCACGCCGAGCACCGGCACGGCGGTCTTCGATGCGAGCATGCCGGGCAGATGGGCTGCGCCGCCGGCACCGGCAATGATCGCGCGCAGGCCGCGCGTTTGCGCGGTCGCCGCGTAGTCAAACAGCACATCGGGCGTGCGGTGCGCGGAAACCACACGCACCTCATGCGGCACACCGAGCGCTTCGAGCCTGGCGACAGCGTGCTGCATTGTCTCCCAGTCGCTGCGCGAACCCATCACCACGCCGACCAGAGGCCGGTTCACTGTATCTGCCATGGCCTCACCCTGCGGCGTCACGCCTGCTGCAAAACGGTATTCTAGCGGCAGTTCACCCACGGCTTCATCGAATGGACCGCAAGTTGCTCGATCTCCTCGTCTGCCCCGCTACCCGCCAGCCGCTGGCGCTGCTCGACAAGCCCGGTCTGGAGGCGCTCAACCGCGCCATCGTCGCCGGCAGCGTGACCCGCGCCGACGACACGCCGCAGACCGAGCCGGTGCGCGAGGCGCTGATCACCCGCGATCGCAAAACCCTTTACCGCATCGACGATGGCATCCCGGTACTGTTGATCGAAGAAGGCATTCCGGTCGCGGCGGTGGAAGGGCTGTGAGCGGGACGATCCTGCTGCCACCTGCCGAGGTCATTGCTGCGAACGTCGCGGCAGCCCTGGCAGAGGACATCGGCAGCGGCGATGTGACCGCTGCGCTATTGCCCGATGGCCCCGACATCGCGTATCTGCTGTGCAAGGAAGACGCGGTGATCTGCGGGCGTCCCTGGTTCGACGCCTGCCATCAGGCGCTCGATCCCGAGGTGCGCATCGAATGGCGCATCGACGAGGGCGACCGCGTCGCGAAGCACACGGTCATCGCCACACTCGCAGGGCGCTGCCGCGCACTGGTCAGCGCCGAACGCGCCTCGCTGAATTTTCTGCAGACGCTCAGCGGCACCGCCACCATCACCGCCGGTTATGTCGATGCCGTGCGCGGCACCGGCGCAAAGATCCTCGACACCCGCAAGACCATCCCCGGGCTGCGTCTGGCGCAGAAATACGCGGTGCGCGTCGGCGGAGGCAGCAATCATCGCATCGGTCTGTACGATACGGTGATGCTGAAGGAAAACCACATCCGCGCAGCAGGCTCACTGGCGGGCGCGATCCATAGCGCACGCGCGATGCATCCGGCGCTGCCGCTGATCGTCGAGGTCGAAACGCTGGCCCAGCTGGCAGAAGCGCTGCGCGAAGGTTGCACGCGGATTCTGATCGATGACTTCGACGCGCCAACGCGGCGCGAAGCGGTGCGGATCGCGAAATCCGCGCCATTCGACGGCCGCATACCGCTGGAAGTTTCCGGCGGGGTGGACATGACCACCCTGCGCGGCATCGCCGAGGACGGGGTCGACTGCATTTCCGTCGGCGGTCTGACCAAACATGTCCGCGCCATCGATCTGTCGTTGAAGCTGGGGCCGCCGCCAAGTTGATGCCATCGGCAGCTATGGAAGCGAAGCTGCTACGAAGTACGTCAGCGTAAGACCATGATCGCCAGCACCAACGCCAAAACGGCAACGACCACCCACACCCAACGCGACCGCGCCGAGCGCGATGCGGCAGCGCTCTGCGCCATCTGCGCACCTTCCGCACCGATCTCCAGCAGTTGGAAACGCAGCGTGTCGAAACCGATTTCATCGCCGGCCTGCGCCACCGCGCGCTGTACACGCTTGCCGTTGAGGAAGCTGCCGTTGGTCGAACCCAGATCCTCGATCACCACGCCTTCGTTGGTCGGGATCAATTTGGCGTGTTTTCGCGAGAGATTGGAATCATCGATACGAAGCTGGCAATCCGGCGCACGACCGACGATGGCCGCGCCGGTCAGCGGATAGCTGCGACCGAGCATGCGCCCGGTCTGCGCGCGCAGGGCGTATTTCGGCAGCGCCGCGCGTACCGTGGTCGCGCCGACATCGTCGTGTTCGGCCAGGATGGGACCCGTGCCGGCCGGGCGCGGCGCATCGAGTGCCATGATCGAGGCCTGCACACTTCCGAACCCGATCTGATCGCCTGCCCGCAGGGAAATCAGGCCATCGACCGGACGCTGGTTGACGGTGACCGACGCGCCGCGCGCGACCTTCAGCATCACGCCCTGCGGCGTCACCTGAAGTTCGCAATGCTGTGGCAGGATCTCCGGATCGCTCAGGGCGATGTCGGCGTCCAGCGCCGAGCCGATGCGTTTGACGCCCTGCTGCAACAGGGTGGGTGGAAATTCGCCGGCGGCGAACACGAGCTTCATGGGCGATCTGACTCCGGTCACGGGGATTGCATCTGTAGCCGATCGGCCGCAGATTACGGGAATGCCGACTTTACTGATCCTGATGATTCTGGGTGCGATGGCGTTCGCATTCTGGAGCGCGTCGCGCGCCGCCGCCGAACAGGCAATCCTGCTTGGCGGCGACGCCTGCCGCAACGCCGGCGTGCAATTGATCGACCAGACTGTACATGCGACCGGGCTGCGGCTGCGCCGCGGTGAGGACGGCCGGCTGGGCTTCGAGCGCAGTTTCCGCTTCGAATACTCCGAAGACGGCACCGACCGCCACATCGCGCGCCTGGTGCTGCGCGGCGAACGGCTGGTGTCGTTCAGCGGGCCGCTGCAGGCCATCAGCCG
>JANLSB010000595.1:0-5936 GCA_031362125.1 Lysobacterales bacterium
GACGCCGAGTTCGCGCGCGCCGGTGGCTTCGCTGCGGTCGACCGATTCGGTCTTGGCGTCGACCAGCTCCTTGAACGGGCCCCAGAAGCGCTCCATCAGCGGGATCCAGTCTTTTTCGCCGCGGCTCACCTCGTCCAGCTCGTCTTCAAGCTTGGCGGTGAAGTCGTAATCGACATAACGGGTGAAATGCCCGCTGAGGAAATTGCTGACCGCGCGGCCGACGTCGCTCGGGCGGAAGCTGCGGCCTTCCATTTCGACGTATTTTCGGAACAGCAGCGTCTGGATGATCGACGAATATGTCGACGGCCGGCCGATGCCGTATTCCTCCAGCGTCTTCACCAGCGCCGCTTCGGTGAAACGCGGTGGCGGCTGGGTGAAATGCTGGTCGGTGTGGATACGGTCCAGCGGAACGCGGTCGCCGGTTTTCATCAGCGGCAGCTTGCGACCCTCGTCGTCGTCGTCGTTCTTCTGATCCTTGCCTTCCTCGTAGACCGCAAGAAAACCCGGGTCGACCACCGTTGTGCCGCTGGCGCGGAAGCTGTGTTCGCTGCCGGCGGCCAGGTCGACCGACACTGTGTTGAGCGTGGCTGGCACCATCTGCGAGGCGACCGCGCGCTTCCAGATCAGTTCGTACAGGCGGCGTTCGTCGTCGCTGAGGAACCGGCTCACCTGTGCAGGCGTGCGCAGCGCGGACGTGGGGCGCACGGCTTCATGGGCTTCCTGCGCGTTCTTGGATTTGGTCTGATACAAATTCGGTTTGTCCGGCAGCGCCTTGGTGCCGAAATCGCGCGCGATCACGTCGCGCAGTTCGCTCAGCGCTTCGGCCGACAGACTCACCGAGTCGGTACGCATGTAACTGATGAGGCCAACCGTGCCCTCTTCGCCGATGGTGACGCCTTCATACAGTTTCTGCGCGACCTGCATCGTGCGCTTGGTGGTGAAGCCGAGCTTGCGCGAGGCTTCCTGCTGCAGCGTGGACGTGGTGAACGGCGGCGACGGCCGGCGCTTGCGTTCCTTGCTGACGACATCAGTGACCTGCAGTACGCCTTGCGCTGCAGTGACGATCCGCTTGCGAGCGGCTTCGGCGGTGTCGCCGTCGGTGACCGTGAACTGCTCGAACTTCTTGCCGTCGAGTTTGTTGAGCCTGGCAGTGAACGCCTGGGTCGGATGCGCGCACTCGGCTTCAACGGTCCAGTATTCGCGTGCGATGAAGGCTTCGATCTCTTCCTCGCGCTCGACGATCATGCGCAACGCCGGCGACTGCACGCGGCCGGCGGACAGTCCGCGCTGCACCTTGCGCCACAGCACCGGGGAGAGATTGAAGCCGACCAGATAATCGAGCGCTCTACGAGCTTGCTGGGCGTCGACCAGATTGGCGGCGATGGCGCGCGGCTTGGCCATCGCCTCCTTGATCGCGCGCGGGGTGATCTCGGTGAAGACAACGCGCTCGAGGGTGCGGTCCTTGAGCAGACCGCGCTCTTTTAGGATCTCGGCGATGTGCCAGCTGATCGCCTCGCCTTCGCGGTCCGGGTCGGTCGCGAGGTAGAGGTGCTGGGCGGCCTTGGCGGCTTTGGCGATGGCCTCGACGTGTTTTTCGTTCTTCTCGATCAGCTCGTAGCGCATGGCGAAGTTGCGGGTCGGATCCACGGCGCCTTCTTTGGGCACCAGGTCGCGGACGTGACCGTAGGAAGCGAGGACGTGGAAGTCCTTGCCGAGGTATTTGTTGATCGTCTTGGCCTTGGCGGGCGACTCGACGATGAGGAGGTTCTTGGCCATTGGGGGGCGGTAATCCAAAAGGGGCGCGCCGGCGTCGGCCGGCACCGCTGACAGGGCGTTTTCAGGCGCCCGGCCAGAAGGCGACGCCCGGGGGAAGCCCGGGCGTTCGGTCAGTTCTCTTTTTTAGTGGTGTCATGTCCGGGCTGCCCCTGTCAAGCGGCAGCGGCGCAGCCGACCCGCATCGGGAGCCCGCAGAATGCCTTGGCGGCCCCATCCAGCGGGCTTTTCGCCCAGCTGGAACAGGTCGGCCGACCCCGCGCTCAGCGCATGCTGCTCAGCATCACCGCGCCCATTATCGCGTAGAGCGCGATGACACCCAGGATCATGATGCCCGCCAGCACCAGGATCACCACGGTGACCGTTCCCAGCTCTTCGCGCTGCCACTCGGGGTGCTCGGTGTAGGCCCACTTGTCGACCACCAGCGTGTCGCAAATCATGTCGTGCAGGGCCTGCTTGCGCTCGGTGAAGGCCGTCATCAAACCGGAGATGAGCACCCCCAGTCCGCAGGTAAGCAGGGCGAAGAGAAAGTAAGCGATGTAGCGCAGGAAGCCGCGCCAGAAGGTGATGCGCTGGCCGTCGCCACGGACCACTTTGATGGTCACCGCCATCTTGCCGAGGCTGGCCTGGTAGGAGGATGCATGCATCCAGCCGAAATACACCGCTGGCAGCAGGATCATGATCAGGTACAACACTCCGACCATCGCGATGCTGGCGCCATCGGCGAATGGACTGGAGGTGCCGCTGGCCATGCCTGCGACACCCAGTCCGAAGATCATGGTGAACGGGATCAACAGCATATACGACAGTGCAGTGGTGACGAAGCTGTCGATGAACGAGGCAGCGAAGCGCTTCCAGAGCCCGGCATAGACTACGCGGCCGCCGGTGACGACACCCTGGGCCTCTTCCACCCGTGACGTGGGCGGGGCATACGGCGAAGGTTCGGCGATGGCATAAGGGCGATAGGCGCCATCATCCGGCGCCGCTTCGGCAGCCTTCACCAGGGCTTCGGCGCGGGGGTCGTCAGGCGCGTCGCCGGCGATCACTTCGCGGATCATCTCGCGCCACGGCTTCCATTCGGACATGCCTTCGCGCCACACCAGCGTTTCCGCAGGCAGTTGTCCCTTGGTGTGAAGGGCGGCGAGATCGGCAGCGGTCACCGGGCCATGCTGGGTGCGCTGTGCGTCGCTGTAGTACCAATCGGTCATGGGGTCGTATCCATCAGGGAGTCGGGTCGAAATTGCGGCATTGCGGCGTACGGTATTGGGCGCCCAGCGTGCCGCCGGTGCAGGTCCAGCCGTTGTCGGTCGATTCCAGGAGCAGGGTCTTGTCGTCAACCGCTACGTTGATGTTCTTGAACTGCAGCTCGATGCCGCAGTGTCCACTTTCGATCTCGCCAATCCGCAGCGACGCCTGTCCCGGAGCGGCGGCGTTGTCTCCACTCAACGTGAAGACCTCATCGTCGGCCAGACCGATCGCGGCATTGTCCGGGCAGACGCCGGATTTTTCGCGATAGGCGTCCACGTCGACCTGGTGTGCTCGCGCCATGGTCAGGGCTTCCATCACGCGCGATTTGGCGATGTACTGCTGGTACGCCGGCAACGCGATCGCCGCGAGCATCGCGATCACGAACACGCCCAGCACCAGCACCACCGCGCCGATGATGGCGGCGATGGCGCAGCCGGACATGCCCTGTTTGGGAGGGCCTGAGGATGGCGGCGCTGCAGCCCGGCGCTGCGCGAAGGCATCGGTCATCTGGTCGCTGCGCGAGGCGCCGGGCGGAAGCGGAGGGGGTGCGGACATGAGGTGAGGTTGCTCTGTCAATGACGGTCGCCGCGTCACAGGACGTGGCAGTGGGGCGGCAGAAAGCCGGATGGCAACGTGTTGTTGCGACAGATGATGTTCACCGCTTCGCCGGCGATGTTCACCTCGTAGCGCACGGTCTTGTCCTGCACTTCGGGACCCAGACCAAAGAAGCGCACTGCGTAGGCGCACTGGCTGCGGTCGGGATTCGCCGGGTCGATCCCGAACCAGCCGTCATCCTCACTGCCCTGATAGCGCGGATAACGCAGCATCATTTTTTCGAATTCGAGCGTATCCGGGCAGGTGTTGCCGTTGACGACATAGAACTCGCGCATCGCCGCCGTCACCAGCTCGCGCGCCAACCCATCGGTTTCGGCCATCCGTTCGGCGTCGAAGGTGTAGACCTTCGGCTGCGCGATCGGCGGCGGCGAGGTGCCGGGCGCCGGGGCTTGACCGCGTTGGCCCGCCTTGGCGCGTTCGACATAGCCCTGATAGGCCGGCAGCGCGATGGCGGCGACGATCGCCAGCACCACAAGGCACAGGATGCCGATCACGATCGCCGCGATGATGCAGCCTGTGCGGTTGGACGGCGGCGGCGCGGCGGCGCGCATCGGCCCGGCGTGCGAGGCGGTAGCGGCGGCCGGACGTGGCGGCATCGGAGGAGGCAGCGACGCATCGGGCTGTACGCCGCTCAGACCGAGTTCTTCGATCATCCGTTCCACCGGCTGCCACTCGCGCAGCCCATCGTGCCAGGCGAGGGTTTCGCGCGTGATCCGCCGTTCGCGGAAACAGTTGCGCATCTCGTCCGCACTGAGTGGGCCAACCCGGCCCTGCCCGAGTTCGTGGTAGTACCAAGCGGTCATGCTGTCCCCATCGTATGTATTCCGGCGGAGCATTCCACGCCGGTGGCGGCGTCCTCCCCGAACGCAGCCTGACATGTCTCGCCCGTTTCAACGCGCAGCGTCAGTGCACCAGCTCGCCGTCGTCCTCGAACATCTGCGTCTCCATCCAGGCGTAGGCAGCTTCCGATCCGGGCTGATTGAACAGCACCATCAACACCACCCACTTGAGGTCGTCGAGGTCCAGTTCATCCTGATCGAGCGCCATCGCGCGGTCCAGCACCAACTCGCGCTGGTCGGCGTCGAGGATGGCCTGCTGTTCGAGGAACATCAGGAAGCCGCGACACTCGAGGTCGAGCTTGTCGAGTTCAGGGCCGAAATAGATCCGGGTGGGGCCGTCGGCGCGCGGCTTGGCCAAGGCAGGACGGCGCTCCGCCAGACCATCCAGCCAGTCGAAGGCTTTGTGGATCTCGGCGGGACTGAATCCGGCCTGCAGCAGATTGTTCTGCAGGGAATCGCGATCCCGCGCCAAGTCCGCGTCGTTGGCGATGCAGTGCTCGAAGAGGTAGAGCAACACATCGAGAATGCTTTCTTTCATGTCCCCTGTCTTGCGCCCGTCGGCGCGCTGGAAAGGTTGGATGCCAAGGGCCTGCCGATGCTCTGTGACGATGATCTGTTGAAGATGATCTGTTGAAAGCTCGTTGGCGGGCTCTAGCGACGGCTGTAACGGCCGTGTTCGACCGCGACCCGCCCCTGCAATTCCATGTGAAGCAGCATGGAGGACAGGGCTGCGGCCGTCAATCCGGTGCGTTCGGCCAATTGATCCATATTGCTTGGGTCGTGACCGAGCGCCTGCCACAACCGGTGGTAGACGGGCCCGGTGTCCGCGGTAGGCTCCGGCAGCGCAATCACCGCCTGTCGAGGGTCCGGATTGGGGGCGCCCAGACGACGCTGCAAGTCGCAGCGCAGTGCGCCGGCCCAGGACCCGAGCGCGGAGATCACCTCATCGGCGGATTCGACCAGAGCGGCGCCGTCACGGATAAGTCGATGACATCCGCGGGCCATCGGGTTGTGGATCGAACCTGGCACCGCGAAGACCTCGCGCCCGGCATCGGCGGCCAACCGGGCGGTGATCAACGCCCCCGAGCGGCTCGCAGCTTCGATGACCAGCGTACCCAGGGTCATGCCGGCGATGATGCGGTTGCGGCTGGGGAAGTGCTCACGACGGGCCTCGGTCCCCGGTGGGTGTTCGCTGACCACGGCGCCGGCGCCGGCGACGCGCGCCAACAACCCGGCGTGACCCTGCGGATAGGGCACGTCGGGCCCGGTGCCGAGCACCGCGACCGTCACCCCACCGGCGTCCAGTGCGGCCTCGTGCGCAGCTCGGTCGATGCCTGCGGCCAGCCCGCTGGTCACCCCGAATCCGGCAGCGATCAGTGCCCGGGAGAAGCTGCTGGCATTGTCGCGACCGCCGATGGTCGGTCCCGGAGGTGCCATCCTGTCCGACGCGCTGCTCGTCGC
>JANLSB010000597.1:0-1709 GCA_031362125.1 Lysobacterales bacterium
ATTCCTGATCACCTCATCGCAGCGTGCGATGCCGGCGCCGCGCAAGCGCACTTCGCCGCCAGGGATCAGCCGCTTCCAACCTTTCGGCGGCACTTCTGCGAAGTCTTCGCGCTCTATCCATAGTTCGCGCGAGAACGGCACGGTGCGCTGGCCGAAGGATTCGTCCTTCGGGTGATTCGAGAACGTCAGGGATTCATCGTGACCTTCCGGCAGGTTGGTCAGCACGAACTTGACCGGATCGAGCACCGCCATGCGCCGCGCCGCACGGCTGTCGAGATCTTCGCGCAGGGTGTTTTCCAGCACCGAATAGTCGATCAGGGAATTCTGTTTCGACAGGCCCAAGCGCGCGACGAACAGTTTCAGCGCATCGGCGGTATAGCCGCGGCGACGGATGCCCTGCAGGGTCGGCATGCGCGGGTCGCCCCAGCCGTCGACCAGGCCTTCGTCGACCAGGGTCATCAGCTTGCGCTTGCTCATCACCGTGTAATTCAGATTCAGGCGCGAGAACTCGATCTGACGGGGTTTTTCGGCCTCGAACTGCAGACCGCGATCGGTCAGTGATTTCACGAGTTCGGGGTGATGGGCCAGATCGACCTTGTCCACGCACCAGTCGTACAGCGGACGGTGGTCTTCGAATTCGAGTGTGCACAGCGAGTGGGTGATGCCTTCGGCGGCATCGCTGAGCGAATGCGCGTAGTCGTACATCGGGTAGATCGGCCAGTCGTTGCCGGTGTTCTGGTGCTCGACGTGCTTGATCCGGTAGATCGCCGGGTCGCGCAGATTGATGTTGCCGCTGCCCATGTCGATCTTCACGCGAAGGGTGCGTGCGCCGTCGGGGAACTCGCCTGCGCGCATCCGGCGGAACAGGCCGAGATTCTCTTCGACGCTGCGATTGCGGAACGGCGATTCGCGGCCGGGTTCAGTCAGGTTGCCGCGGTAGGCGCGGACCTCATCAGCGCTGAGGTCGCAGACAAAAGCGTCGCCCTGCTGGATCAGCTTCTCGGCGGCGAGGTAGAACACCTCGAAATAATCGGAAGCGTGACGCAGTTCCGCCCACGCGAAGCCGAGCCAGCGTACATCGTCCTGGATGGCATGGACGTACTCGGGATCCTCTCTGGCAGGATTGGTGTCGTCCAGGCGCAGGTTGCAGCGGCCGCCGAATTCTTCGGCGATGCCGAAATCGGCCCAGATCGCCCGGGTGTGGCCCAGGTGCAGATAGCCGTTGGGTTCCGGCGGGAAGCGGGTCCGGATCGCGGTGTGCCTGCCGCTGGCGAGGTCCTCGCGGACGATCTGGCGAATGAAGTCCTGACGGCGCTCGGGCACGGCGTCGGCGGGAAGAGTGTCCGTAGGGAGGGTCATCGGCGATGCAGACTGCGAAAACAACCAGTTTAGAGGCTATGTCACCGTTTGGGACGTGTGGCACGCTTTACGCCGCGTTTTCGGCCTGGACCGCGGGCACGGCGGCTGCCCGGGCGCGGGTCATGGTGGTACTGTGGTTGATGGAACAGGGGCGCCGCATCCGATGGGCTGAGGCGCGAGCGCATAGACCGAGGTCGATCACAGGGGGGCGGGCGATGGGCGTTGGTGCCGATCGGCCTGTAAGTCCGGAAACGGCAAGTCCGGAAACCACGCGGGGCGTCAGCCGCGTTGCGATGTCGCATCGGCCCAGGGCCGGCGCCGTCGCGAATTGGATCAGGGAGATCCAGGTG
>JANLSB010000624.1:0-5163 GCA_031362125.1 Lysobacterales bacterium
CATCGCGATCGCCGCCACCGCCAATGCCCTCGCCAGCGGAGGCGGCGGTGGCTCCAGCGGCCCGGCGATCCCGAGCGCGAGCACGCCGCAGTACGACCCTGCTGTCGAGTTCAAGAACGGACTCGACGCCATGAAAACCTCCCGATTCAAGGACGCGCAGCGAGCCTTCGACCGCGTGCTGGCAGTCAATTCACGCCACGTCCAGGCCAATTTCATGGCGGGTTTCAGCCGCGCCAGCCAGGGCAACGACAAGGCCGCGAACCGCTATTACGAAAAAGCGATCAAATTCGACCCGAACTTCATCCTCGCCCATCGCGAACTGGCGCTGAGCCATTTGCGTCTGGATGACCGCGAACGTACCACTGCGATTCTGTCCGAACTGAAGCAGCGCGCGACTGCGTGCGCGGAAACTTGCCCGCAGGCTGCCGATTTCGAGGCGACGATCTCCGCACTCGAGGCCGCGCTGGCGCCGTCCGCACCGCCGCCTGCAGCCGATGGCAAGAGCACCGGACAATTCGTACCTTCGCCAAAACTCGGCGATCGCGCCTATCTTCAGGCGATCGCACTGATCAATGAACACCGCTACGACGACGCCATCGCCCAACTGCAGGACGCATCACTGACCTTCGGCCCGCATCCGGACATCCTCACCTACCTCGGCTTCGCTAACCGCAAGCTCGGAAGATTCGGCATCGCGGAAAGTTATTACCGACAGGCGCTCGCCTCTGCCCCGCGCCATGTCGGCGCCACCGAGTATTACGGCGAACTGATGGTGGAACGCGGCGATCTTGCCGGCGCGCGGCGCATGCTCGCCAAGCTCGAAAACTATTGCGATTTCGGCTGCGCCGAAGTGGACGAACTGCGCCGATGGATCATGGTCGCGCAAGCGCGCTCGTAACTGCGCTCGCCATCGCGCTGTCCGGCGTGTGTGCGGCGTTCGCCGCAACGCAGACGGCGCCGTTGATCGCAGCGCGCTGGCTGCCGCAGGAGCGTCGCCTGTCGGCGCTGAGCCTGGAACCAGGCGAGTGTCTGGCCCAAGCGACAGACCCGGCAGAGGCGCGCAGCGTCGCGATCGGCCGCGCGGCGTTCCGCACGCCGCTGCTGCTGGGCGGGCAGGCCGCGCGCAACGGCCTGTCCTGCAACAGCTGTCATCGCAACGGCCGCGGCAATCCGGATTTCTTCATCGCCGGGCTTTCGGACGCACCGGGCACGGCCGACGTCACTACTTCGATGATGAGTTCGCATCGCGGCGACGGCGTCTCCAATCCGAAAACAATCCCCGATCTCAGCGCCGACAGTACGCAGCACAAGGTGCCGCGCGACGACGGCCGCGCGCTCGAAACCTTCATCCACGGCCTGATCGTCGAGGAATTCGATGGGCCGGAACCGTCTGCGGCAACGCTCGATGGCATCGCCGCGTATGTCCGCCAGCTGCGTCCATCCGCGTGCCGCGAAACCGGTCGCCCGATTCGCCTCGCCGCGGATCTCGACGATGTGCGATCCGCATTGGACGCGGTGCAGTATGCGATGGAGAAGGACGATGCCACGGCCGCCGCACTGATGATCGCGAGCGCGCGCAGCACGCTGCAATCGATCGACGAACGTTACCCAGGCAACGAATTCGAGGCGCAACGCGAAGCGCTGCGCGCGGCGGCCCGTGAGCTGGCGTCGATCCAGCGCGCGATCGAACGCAAGACTGGCGATGTCGATATCCGCATCGCGGCATGGCGGGCAGGCATGCCGCGTTGGAGCACAGCGCTGCAGGACGCCGAACCCCGATCGCTTTACTCTGCCGAACGGCTTGCGGCATTCCTGGGCACCACGCAGCCAGACGCGACATCGGGCAAACCCTGATCGATCGCGTCAGGCACCCAGCACGCTGCGCAGAAACGGCACCGTCAAGCGCCGCTGCGCCGCGAGCGATTCGCGGTCGAGACGGTCCAGCAGCGCAGTCAGGCTGACCAGATCGCGGTCGACGCGTTTGAGCAGCCAGTCGATCGCGGCATCTTCGAGCTGCAGTCCGCGACGCTGCGCGCGCAGGCGCAGCACGTCGGCGCGGCCATCGTCGTCGAGCGGTTCCAGCGTGATCCGCGCGCACTGCGACAGCCGCGAGCGCAGATCCGGCAACACCGGATCAAGGCCATCGGGCATCGCCCGTGCCGCGTATAGAAGGCTCCTTCCGGCATCGCGTGCGCGGTTGTGCGCGTCGAACAATGCGATCTCATCGTCGCGTCGACCTGCAACCACTTCCAAGCCGTCGAGCGCGACAAGATCGGCATACTCGAAAGAATCAAGCGCGTCGCGCAGACGGCCCACCGCTGCGGCTAGCGGCAGATACGCGGCGCGACGGCCGACGGCTTCGGCCTCGGCGCAGGTGGCAAGCAACAGATGGCTCTTGCCAGTGGCGGCCGCGCCTGAAATGTAGACGCTGGCGGCAGAGTCCCGGACGAGCGCGCGCAGCTGCGCAATCGCACCGTCGGGCGCGGCGATGAAAGTTTCGAAACGCTGGTCGGGCGGAAACCGCAGCGCCAGCGGCAACTGCGCCGCCGGCGCGGAAAGCGGACGTTCGTTCACGCGCGATCCGTTGGCTCCGCCGCATCCGCATCGCGGGAATGATGCGAAGCGGCGATCTCGATCTTCGGCGTATCCGGCTCATCGCCCATGTAGAAACGGCTGGTTGTGTAACCCGCATGCAGATGCCGGATCAGCACGTTCGCGACCGCCGCCACGGGCAACGCCAGCAGCATGCCGAGGAAGCCGAACAGCGTGCCGCCGGTCATCACCGAGAAGACCACCGTCACCGGACTGAGACCGACCCGGTCGCCCACCAATTTCGGCGTCAGCACATAGCTTTCGAGCACCTGGCCCACGCCCCACACCACGAGCACACCGACCAGATGCTGCCAGTCGCCGAACTGCATCAGCGCTGCAGCACTGCCGCCGAGCAGGACGGTGGTCGGGCCGATGTAGGGGACAAACGTGAGCAGGCCGGCAACCACGCCGATCAATACGCCCACCTCCAGACCCACACCCCACAGACCGACGGCGTAGAACACGCCCATCGCAAGCATCACCAGGAACTGCCCGCGCAGGAAACTGCCGAGCACCGCATCGGATTCTTTCGCGAGATTCGCGATCTTGTCGCTGCGATCGCGCGGCACCAGCCCGGCGACGCGCTGCACCAGCAGATCCCAGTCGCGCAGGAAGAAAAACGTGATGAACGGAATCAGGACCAGATTGGCGAACCAGCCGAGTACGGCGAAGCCGGACTGGGTGACGTATGCCAGCACCTGGGTCGCGATTCCGCTGGCGCCCTTCCAGTTGCGTTTGAGCATCTCCAACAGATAGTCGGGATCGAGCCAGGTGGCCACGTTCAAACCGGTTTTGGCCTGCAGTGCGGGCAAGCCGGTGCGCACGACCCATTCGAAATACGTCGGTACCAGCTTCACCAGGACTGTCACCTGTTCCTGGATCACCGGCACCAGAATCAGCACCAGCAGAATCAGGACCAGCACCATCAGTGTGAACACCAGAGCGACCGCACTGTTGCGGGACAGACCGCGCTTCTGCAGGCGGCCGACCACCGGGTTGCCCATCCAGGCCAGCAGCATCGACGCCGCGAACGGCGTCAGCACCGGCGTCATCACCCAGATCAGCGCGCCGACGCCCAACAGCAGCAGCGCCCATTGCAGGCGCCGGAAAAACGTGGCGATCTCGTCGACCGGATCGTGCTTGCTGGAATCGTTGTTCATCAGGGGTGCTCAGCGCAGGTCGAAGGTCGGTACGTCGCTGCCTTCGGTGCTGTCGCCGCCGACCAGAATGCCGCGGCTGCCGATCATCTTGCGGAAACCGGACAGGCCGCTGATCAGATCCAGCTCCAGCAACAGGCCGTCCGGGCCGGCACTGATCGGCCGCACCCGGCGGACGACCGATATCTCCTGCAGGTGCCCCATCAGACGGATGTAGTCGTCAGCGCTGTCGATACCCGTGAATCGCACCCGATACGCGCCAGCCGGGCCGGAGGCGCCGCTGCTGCGGGCGTAGCGGCGGATCAGTGCGTCAGCGGTACCATCTGCTCCGGCGGACATCGCCGCGCGGGCATCGGCATTCTCGGAAGACCACTTCGATAGCACGCGACCGCTGTCGACGAAGATCCAGTCGGCCTTCCAGCCGGTGCCTTTGCGGTAGAGCTTGCCGATCAACTGCATCGGTGGGCTGTATTGCGCTGAAATACGGGCGATGGTGCCGGTGTCACCACGCCAGATGGCGCCGACGGCGGCCTGCTCCGCGGCATTGCCCGAGGGCAGGCCGAGACGGTAGCCACGCTCGATCGCGCGATCCAGCAGCGAACGCGCAGCGTTGCTCTGAGCCACGGCGACCAGACGCGGGCCTTTGCCATCGTCGATGCCCAGCCACAGCACCGGCTTGGGCCGCGGCTGCGGCCAGATCGGCAAGCCAAGGGCACCGATGATGCCGTCGACCTTCTCCCGGTCGAATCGCGCCACCAGTATGGTCTTGAAGGTCGGCGCACCGGTCGCGGACACACCCTGGTCCTGACGATAGTCGTAGCCGGCGACGTAATCCTTCGCGCGACGCAGTTCCTGGCCGACGCCGGGCCGGCCGGTCGCGGAACGGTCGCCGCTGATCTTTGCCAGCACCTGCGCCAACGCACGGGCGAAGCCGTTGTTGCGCTCGGTGTCGGTCTGGTTGTTGACCGGGACCTCGGCCTCGTAGATGCCGCTGGCCGAAGCGCGGTCGCCCTCGACCCGCTGGGCGTGCGCCACCGGCGCCAGCAGCGCGAACGCCAGACCAAGGCCCAACGTTCTGCCGATTCCACGGTGCATGCACATCGACCACCGCACCGACCATCCACTCGACTGCCGCATTTTTCACGTCCCGTACCAAGGCTATCGGCGGAAATGGTGCCACAAGTAGGGCGGGGCATGACCCGCCATCGCGATCTTTCCGATCGTTTCGCATATCAAAGCAGAGCATTTCGATCATGGCGAGGCATGATCGGAAAGGCCGTAATGGCGAGCTGGTGCCCGCCCTACTACAATTCCGCCTTTCCGCGCCTGCAGCCCATACCGTGACCCAGACTCCTCCTGCTGCTCCCGGCACGACCAGCGGTATGACCTACCGCGATGCCGGCGTCGATATCGA
>JANLSB010000631.1:0-7439 GCA_031362125.1 Lysobacterales bacterium
CGCGCCGTTCCAGGATGCGAAGCCGGCGTCTGCAGTTTCAGCGCGTGTCACCACCGTGTCCGCATCGGCGTCGCCCACGCCAACGACCGCAGGTGCAGCGGCGCCCGTAGCCGAGTTTGCGCGGCTGCAGGCCGTCGCGCATTGGCATGCCGATGCCGAAGGCTGGCGGTTGGAAGCACCCAGCATGCAAGTGCATGCCCTGGCCGACAGCAAGCCGCAGATTCTCGACGGGCTCGTGCTCGCTGGCGGCAAGCGTTACGGTCTGCGTGCCGAGCGCATCGATGCCGGTCCGCTGTTTTCGGTGATCGCGCTCAGCGACCGGCTTTCGCCGAAGCTGCGGCGGTGGTTGGCGTCGGCGAAGCCCGGTGCGGTACTCGAACGCGTGCGCGTCGGCGGGCTTCGCGGCGGTGCGATGACAGCCGAAGCGGTGGTGCGTGATCTGCAGTTCGTATCGGTTGGCACCTCGCCGGGCATCAGCGGACTGGGCGGCGATCTTCACGGCGATCTTGACGGATTGGCGTTTAGTTTCGATCCGGCATCGAAATTGCGCTTCGACTGGCCGGGCGGCTTAGGCGCGACCCATGTGATTGGCCTGCGCGGCGAGGCCATCGGCTGGCGCGAGGGTGACGGCTGGCGCGTGGAGACGCCGGCGCTGCGCATCGACGGCGAGGGCTATGGCGCGGATGTGCGCGGCGGTTTCTGGTTCGAAGGCGATGGCACCGCGCCGCGGATCGATATCGCCGCCGATCTCGACGATGCCGCCGTCCCGGTCGCCAAACGTTTCTGGATCAGGCACAAGATGTCGAAGTCGCTGATCGACTGGCTCGACACGGCGTTGATTGCTGGACAGGTACGCAATGGTCGTGCGGTGATCTCGGGCGATCTCGACGATTGGCCATTCAAATCGGTCGCGGGCGCCCCGCCGAAGGGAACGTTCGACGCCCGCGCCACGCTTCAGGACATGCGGGTCAAGTTCAACAGCGAATGGCCGGCGACTGCGGACATGGATGCCGACATCGCCTTCATCGGCAATGGCTTCACGGTTGGCGGCAAAGCGGTGCTGGCCGATGTCGGCATCCGTGAATTCGAAGCAGGCATTGCCGATTTCGGTCAGGGCGCGCTGGCCATCGAGGCGCACGCCGACGCCGATGCCGGGAAATTGCTGGGCCTGATCCGGCAGAGTCCGTTACGCAAGGATCACGGTGACATCCTCGCCACGCTGGGCGCCAGCGGGCCGGCAACGGTGGATTTCGCGTTCGATCTGCCGCTGCATGGCGCTCCATCGCAGCGGGCGCGGATCGACGGCAACATCGATCTGCGTGGCGTGCGTCTATCGGAATCGCAATGGAAACTGGCGTTCGCCGGCGTCAGCGGCCGCGCAAGCTACAACCAGGACGGTTTCAGCGCGAATGGCCTGCGTGCGCAATACGATCGACAGGAAGGACGCCTGTCGCTGCGCGCGGGTGCCGGCCACGTGCGCGACAATCGCCAGGGCTTCGAGGCTGAACTCGAGGCTTCGATGACCACCGACGATCTGCTCGACCGGAGCAGCGATCTGGCCTGGCTGAAGCCCCATATGCGCGGCCGTTCGCGTTGGACCGCTGCCATCGCGATCCCTGCTGGCGCGGCGAACGCTGCGCCGAAAGCCGCGCCCCAATCGGTCAAAACGCCGGCCGCAGCATTGGTCACGCGCCTGCAACTGCGCTCCGATCTGACCGGTACCACTTTCGACCTGCCGGCGCCGATGGACAAAGCGGCCGGCAGCGCATTGCCGACCACCATCGATCTGCAGCTGCCGCTTGGCAAAGGCGAAGTGGTGATCGCCTTCGGTCAGCGTTTTGCGCTGCGCGCGAAAGAGACCCAGGGACAGATGGGCATCCGGGCAGCGTTCGGTACCGATCGCATTGCCGAAGCGCCACCGCCGTCGGGACTGATCCTCAGCGGACGCGCCGCGACTCTCGATGCGATCGGCTGGATCGCGCTTACCCACGGCGACGGCGGCAAGCGTCTGGCATTGCGACGTGTCGATGTCAGTGCCGAACGGTTGCTGCTGCTTGGCGCGAACTTCCCGGATACGCGGCTGCAGATTGTTCCGGCCAATGGCGCGCTCGGCGTACAGCTCGACGGCCAGGCGCTCGCTGGGGCACTGCTCGTGCCCGAAAGCGACGGCGGCACCATCGCCGGGCGCTTGCAGCGTTTTTACTGGCGCAGCGCGGCTCCTGCTGCATCGCCTTCCACGAATAGTGTCGCTGCGGCCATCGGCAGCGATGAGGTCGATCCTGCGAAGATCCCCGCGATGAATCTGCGCGTGGACGATCTGCGCATCGCCAATGCCGTGCTTGGAGACACCCAGTTCCGGTCGCGTGCGACCGCGACCGGCATGGATATCCTGCAGTTGCAGACCCGCGCAGCGAAGCGGCGGATCGATCTCACCGGCGACTGGAGCGGTCGTGGTGCTGCAGCGCGAACACGGTTGTCCGCAGCGCTTGCCAGCGATGATTTTGGTGCCTTGCTCACCGACCTGGGCGTCGGTGGCCGTCTCGACGGCGGCAAGGGCGATGCGCGCTTCGATGCCTCGTGGGCCGGCAGCCCGATGGCATTCCAGATTGCCACCCTCGATGGCACGCTGAAACTCGATGTCAAGGACGGCCGCCTCGTCGAAGTCGAACCCGGCGGCACCGGGCGCGTCCTGGGTTTGCTCAGCCTCGCCCAGTTGCCGCGCCGGTTGACCCTCGATTTCCGCGATTTCTTCTCGAAGGGCTTCGCATTCAACAAACTGACCGGCACTGTCCGTTTCGGAGCCGGCAGTGCGCGCAGCGATGGTCTGGCGATCGACGGCCCGGCGGCGCGGATCAATATCCGCGGCGAGGCGAATCTGCGCGCGCAGACCTTCGACCAGACCATCGAAGTCCTGCCCAAAGCTGGCAATCTGCTCACAGCGGTCGGTGCGATCGCAGGCGGCCCGGTCGGCGCGGCGGTCGGTGCTGTTGCCAATGCCGTGCTGCAGAAGCCGCTGGGTCAGGCGGCAGCGAAGAACTACCGTGTCACCGGCCCATGGAAAGATCCCAAGGTCGAAGTGGTCGAACGTCCCAACGCTTCGGCTCGCGGCGCGCCCAGCGTCGGCGGTGGCCGGCCTTGATCGCTCCCTCGTTCGTCACCATCCCTGTCTCATCACCGAATCACGCCGGAACCGCCATGTCCCAAATGCTGCAATTGTCCGAATCGCGCCTGCTCGCACCCGCCGGACTGGACCATGCCGGTCTCGAACGCGCCTTCGGCCTGTTGCTCGGCCCCGGTATCGACTTCGGTGACCTCTATTTCCAGCATTCGCGTCGCGAGAGCTGGACGATGGAGGACGGCATCGTCAAGGACGGCGTGCATTCGATCGACCAGGGCGTCGGCGTGCGTGCGATCTCCGGCGAAAAAACCGGTTTCGCCTATTCCGACGAAATCCATTCGGACGCGTTGCTGGTCGCGGCGCGCTCGGCGCGTGCCATCGCCCGCGACGGCGACGCCCGCACACCGCCGTCGCTGGTCGCCTCCAGCGGACAGCTGCCGGCCACGCTGTATCCGGCGGTCGATCCCATCGACGCCTGCGCCAATGCCGACAAGCTCGACGCGATGCGTCGCGTCGATCGGATGTTGCGCGCTGCGGACACCCGCGTGCAGCAGGTTGTGGTCTCATTGAGCGCGGTACTCGACACCATTTTCGTTGCCCGCAGCGACGGTGTCGTCGCCGGCGATATCCGGCCGCTGGTGCGCATGAACGTGCAGGTGATCGTGGAACACAACGGCCGCCGGGAATCGGCCAGCGCGGGATTCGGCGGCCGCCACTCCTATGAGGAGCTCTTCGGCGGCGACAAGCCGGAGCGTTTCGCGCGCGAAGCGCTGCGTCAGGCCTTGGTGAATCTGGACGCGATCGACGCGCCGGCCGGGATGATGCCGGTGGTGCTGGGCAGCGGCTGGCCGGGCGTGCTGCTGCATGAAGCGGTGGGCCACGGCCTGGAGGGTGACTTCAACCGCAAGGGCACGTCGACCTACGCAGGCCGCATGGGCCAGCGCGTGGCGTCGCCGGGCGTGACCATCGTCGACGACGGCACGATGCCGGGTCGCCGTGGTTCGCTCAACGTCGACGACGAGGGCACGCCGACGAGCTGCACGACCCTGATCGAGGACGGCATCCTCACCGGCTACATGCAGGACACCCTCAACGCGCGGCTGATGGGGATGCCCACCACCGGCAACGGCCGCCGCGAGTCGTTCGCGCATCTGGTGATGCCGCGGATGACCAACACCTACATGCTGGCCGGCCAGGATTCGCCCGAGGACATGATCCGTTCGGTCAAGCGCGGTCTGTACGCGGTGAACTTCGGCGGCGGACAGGTCGACATCACCAGCGGCAAATACGTGTTTTCGGCGACCGAGGCCTACATGATCGAAGACGGCCGCATCACTGCGCCGGTGAAGGGCGCTACGCTGATCGGCAACGGCCCGGAAACCATGCAGCGGGTGAAGATGATCGGCCACGATCTGGCGCTGGATGACGGCATCGGCGTCTGCGGCAAGGATGGACAGAGCGTGCCGGTCGGGGTCGGTCAGCCGTCGCTGCTGATCGATCAGCTGACGGTGGGTGGGACGAAAGCGTGAGCATCAACGCTTTTCACCCCTCCTTTGGGGAGAGGTCGCCGCGCAATGCGCGGCGGGAGAGGGGGCGAAGCAAGGCCGCTTTTTTTTACGATTCCCCATCCCCGATTTCCGATTCTCCCTCGTCGATATCCGATTCTTTCAATAACTCCCGCAATTCGCGGAACAGCTCGCGGAACGCATGCGGCGGTTTGTTGCGAAGCTTTTCCTCGTGCGCGTTGCGCGCGAGCTGGCGCAGATGCTGGCGGTCGGCGTGAGGGTATTCGTTGAGAAACTCGGTCATGGCAGCGTCGCCATCGGCCATGAGCCGTTCGCGCCAGGCTTCGGCGCGATGCAACATGGCCGTTTCCAGACGTGCGGATTCGCCGCTGGAGTCGAGCGCGTCGCGGATCGCTTCCAGCGTCTCGTCGTCTTCCCGGCGCATCTGTTTCGCCAGAAACTGCAGCTGGCGCTTGTGCGCGCCGTGCGACGGGATCCGCCGGGTCTCGTCGATGTGCGGGATCAAACTCTCGGGCACCGGCAGCCGCGCGATCTGCTGCGGCGTCAGTTCGGACAGCTGCCGGGCCAGCTCAAGCACTTCCAATGCCTCGCGCCGCTGCTGGCTGCGGCTCGGGGACAGGAATTCACCGGTTTCGAAATCTTTGCCTCTCATGACGACAGGATAATGCATTGAACGTGATCGCTTCTTCCCCCGTGGCCGCCGGTCACGACGACAGCCAGGCCCGTCTCGACCGGTTGTCGGATCTCGCCCGCGATTTATTGGCCCGCGCCCGCATCCAGGGTGCGACCCAGGCCGAGGTCAGCTGCGACGAGGACCGCGGGCTCAACGTCAATGTGCGCATGGGTGCGGTCGAAAGCGTGGAGTCCACCCGCGACCGGTCCATCGCCGTGACCGTGTACTTCGGCCAGCGCAAAGGCAGCGCCACCACCGCCGACCTGCGTCCGCAGAGCCTCGAAGCTACCGTGGCCCAGGCCTGCGCGATCGCCCGGCATACCGAAGACGACCCCGCCTCCGGCCTCGCCGATGCCGAATTGATGGCGACCGACACGCGCGAATTCGACGGCTGGCACCCATGGGCACTCGAAGCCGATGAGGCGGTGGATCTCGCCCTGGCCTGCGAAGCCGCCGGCCGCGACGCCGATCCGCGCATCACCAACGCCGATGGCACCTCGGTGTCCAGCGGCGAATCGGTGGGTGTCTATGCCAATTCGCATGGTTTTCTGGGGCGCGAGCGCAGTACCCAGCACAGCATCAGCTGCAGCCTGATCGCGGGTGAGGGCGACGCCATGCAGCGCGATTACTGGTACAGCTTGGGGTTGGCGCGTGAGGACCTGGAATCCACTGAAGCCATTGGCCGCCACGCCGCCCAGCGCACGCTGGCGCGGCTCGCACCACGGTCGTTGGCCACCGGCGACATGCCGGTGCTGTTCCAGGCTGAGATTGCGCGCTCATTGGTCGGACACCTGCTCGGCGCCGTCTCCGGCGGCGCGCTCTATCGTCGCGCCAGCTTCCTGCTCGACAGTGTCGGCACCGCGGTATTGCCCGACTGGTGTTCGATCCTCGAGCGGCCGTTCCTGATCCGCGGCCTGCGGTCGAACGCCTATGACGCCGAGGGAGTCGCTGCCCGCGAATCCGATCTGGTGCGCGACGGCATCCTGCAGCGTTACGTCCTGGGCAGTTACTCGGCCCGCAAACTCGGCTTGCAGACCACCGCCAATGCAGGCGGCGTATCCAATCTCGATGTCGGCGCCAATGCCGGCGGTTTGCAGGAACTGATCCGCGCCATGGGCACCGGGCTGCTCGTCACCGAACTGATGGGGCAGGGCATCAACGCCATCACCGGGGATTACTCGCGCGGTGCGGCCGGCTTCTATATCGAGAACGGCGAGATCGCCTATCCGGTGGATGGCATCACCATCGCCGGCAACCTGCGTGGGATACTGCGCGGGATCGAAGCGATCGGCACGGATATCGATACGCGCTCGCATATCCGCATGGGATCGGCCTTGATTGGACGGATGACCGTTGCCGGCGGGATTTGACGTTCACATGTCCTGAGGTGTGTCCGCTGGGAGCGGGCCGCTGTGTATCCGATCCGTACCTTCCGAACGCACTGGGGAAATGAAAAATGACTGATGGGAACGAATTCACCACGCCGCCGCCGGCTCCGTCCGGTGCCGTGACTCAAGAAGACAGGACGATGGCGCTGATCGCGCATTTGCTGGGAATCGTGACCTCCTTCATCGGGCCGTTGGTCATCTGGCTGATCAACAAGGACAACGCCAGCAAGTCTTTCGTGATCGATCAATCGAAGGAAGCGCTGAATTTCCAGATCACGTTGGCGATCGTCTATGTGATCGCGTTGATCCTGACGGTGATCAGTTTCGGCCTGTTGTCCTTCGTGCCGATGCTGGTCTGGATCGCCAATCTCGTGTTCTGCATTCTGGGCGGCGTGAAGGCCAACAATGGCGAAGCCCATCGTTACCCGTTCGCGCTGCGCCTGATCAAGTAATCCCTGGCCCGCGCAAGATGACCTGAAACCCCCGTCGCGCCCGTCGCGCCGGAGGTTTCTTTTTTCGACGAGAGAGCGTCAACCGAACGTGCTTGTATGCGTTTCTGGTCAGGTCTTCCTGATCCGGGCGCACGACATGACGAATTCAGCCACAACCGCAGCGGTCAATCGTTTCGGTCTGGGCGCGATGCCCGGCGAGCTTGCCAAGGCGAGTGACCCGCGCGCTTGGCTGCAGGCGCAATTGCGCGCGAAGCCCGACCTCACGCCTTTCGCTGGGTTGCC
>JANLSB010000672.1:0-2239 GCA_031362125.1 Lysobacterales bacterium
GCTCCTACAAAAAACCTACAAAAGGAAATCGGTGTAGGCGAAGCGTGCGTCGCGCAGCACGGTATCGCTCTTCGAGACTGCGATCGGCGCCGCGAACATCGGGCCTGCATGCACGAGGGTGTGGAATTCGCCGTTCTCGCCGCAGGGGTCGCAGTTCTCCGGCAGATCGTGCAGCAGCGCCTCATGGAAATTGCGACCGCTGAATCCGGCGTCGAGCTGTTCGGTGTCCACGCACACTAGTCGTGCGCGCAGGCCGCAGACGATCATTTTTCTGGCCAATGCCGCGGTGTAGCCCGGCGCAGCATCGAAGATCGGGAAATGCGGCGTCCAATCGAGTTCGGCGCACAGCGTCTCGCGATAAGCGCGGATGTCCTGCAGGAACAGATCACCGAACGCGATGTCGCGCAGGCCGGGCCAGCGCTCACGCGCGCGGACGAGCGCATCGGCGAAAGCGGCGCAATAGATATCGTTGCTGGCGCGCTGCGGTATCCACGCTTCGATCACCGGCAGCCCGCAGGCCTCGCCCTGCGCGTGCAGGATGTCGCGGCGGATGCCCTGCATCGAAATGCGGTCGTAGCCTTCGGTGAGCGTGGTGACGAGGCCAACCACTTCGACATCGCCGCACTGGCGCAGCGTGTGCAGCGTCCACGCCGCGTCTTTGCCGCCGCTCCACGACAGCAGCGTCGGCAAGGTCATGCGGCGCTGACGTCGCGCAGCTGCCAGCCGTTGCCCGCGAGCAGACGCAGACGGTGCTTGAGGAGGGTGCCGGGAATCGAGGTGACTGCGATCAGGTCGATCTTCAGGTCGTGCTGCTCGCCGCGCACGGTGGCGGCGGGATCGGTCGCGCCGAGGGCGGGATCGACCGCCTCCGGATCGTCCTGGGCCGCGCGCCAGCGCTGGAACAGCGCGTCTTCGCGCAGCGCCGCCTGCAGTTCTTGCGCAAGCCCTTCCGCGCCATGCGATCGGAATGCGAACGCATCGGTTGCGCGCAGTGCGCCGGGATCGGGAATACTCAGATAGAAACGTGTGGCCATGATCGCGTCCGCTCGTGCGCCGGGCGGATCAGCATAACGCGTCGCCGCAGCGGCCGAGCCATGACGGGGCCGGGCGATGCCTCACTCATTGAGCAACTGGCCCTCCGCAGCGAAACCGATCGTCAGCGCACCTTTCCCCAGATTGACCATCCCGGTCAGGCTCATCACGCTTTCATGCAGGCTGACGCCATGCTCATGGCAGCTGTCCCGCAAGGATGCATAGCCGGGTAGGGCTCTCATGTCCTCGAGCGGACCGCCATAACTCATGCACACGTGCGGGCTGAGTAATCCGCCACGTACGCGGTCGGCGGCATGCATGAGCAATTTGCGTGCAGCCGCGTCGAAGCCACGAACTTTGGCGATCGGCCCGGTGATGCCCCGATTGCAGTGCAGGATCGGTTTGATGTCGAGCATCGAACCCAATGATGCGCTGAACAGACTGACGCTGGCATCGCCCTTCTTGCGGGTCCGCGCACGCATGTAAAGCAGATCGCGCACGATCAGATAGCCTTGCGTGTGCTGGACCAGATAGTCGATGCGCGCGCGGATTCTCGGCGGCGATTCTCCGGCGGCGATCATCTCGGCCGCTTCGATCAAGGTCACGCCCTGCGCCGCGAACACGTTCTGGGTGTCGACCACGCGCAGCGCGAAAGGCGTCTTGTGGCCGGCGGCGATCCGGATCGGCTTGTAATCATTGAGAATGGCGAAGCTGGCCTGCATGGCGTTGTCGTGGATCGGGCTGCGGCTCTTCATGACCGTCAGACAGAACACGAAATCGTATTCGATCACCAACTGCTTCAGGAACAGATCATGGATCTTGGTGACGCTGAACGATTCCGTCTCCGCTTCGAAGCCGCGCTGGGCGATATCCGATTCGAGGAAATTCAGCGTCGTCTGCGCATCGCGCATGTCGGCCATGACCACTTCGCCGATCTTCACGGTAATTGGCAGAACGACAATGTTGTAGCGTTCCAGAACGTCCGACGGCATATCGCACGTCGCATCGACCACGAGACCTATCCGCATCGCACCGCCCTCCGCTGCATCTATTGATCGAAAATCGAGATGATCGTACCGGCCAGCCGCATCATTCCTGCCTAGAATTCGTGAGGTTCCGACGCAAAGCCGATGATCATCGAGCCCTTGCCGACATTGACCATGCCGGTGAGGCTCATCACGCTCTCGAACACTTCGACACCATGCTC
>JANLSB010000702.1:0-4142 GCA_031362125.1 Lysobacterales bacterium
CCGCCGCCCCGGCAAAAGCCGCCGACGCAACCGCAGCGCCCAAAGCCATGCTCAAAGCCGACAAAACCGCCGGCACCATCGCGCTGGATGCCGATACTATGCTGTCCGGCATTCCGCCCGAGGTCTGGGACTACAAACTCGGCAACCGCAGCGCACTGGAATGGATTCTCGATCAATACAAGGAGTCCAAACCGCGCGACCCGACTATCCGCGAGAAATTCAACACCTACCGCTTCGCCGACTACAAAGAACACGTCGTCGATCTGCTGATGCGCGTGACCCGCGTGAGCGTGGAGACGCAGGCGATCATCGCAGCGATGAAAACCGCCCCGCGCGATGGGTCTTTGAACTGAGCGCGATGCCCGTCGTTCCCGCGCACGCGGGAACTCAGCAAGTAGCCCGGGTAAGCGCACAGCGCGCACCCGGGAAAACGCAAGCCGCCATGTGTCCGTGACGGTTCAAGGTCAAAAGCCCCGGGTGCGGCCTGTGGCCTTACCCGGGCTACGCGCCGGCGGCGAGCGCCGGGCTACGACGCTGTCATCGAAGGCCACGCCTCGGCCCGCACCGCCACCCAGAGGCCCGGCGACGGCTGAGGGCGGCCATGACTTCCGGCAGATTGACGCTGCGGCTTTCTTGTTCTACAACTGTAGTACGACACATGTAGAAGAAGCATCCGATGGCCGAAGACATCGTATTGAGCGACCTGCAGCTGGACCTGATGCGGGTGCTGTGGCGGTCCGGGGACCTGAGTGTGGCCGAGGTCACCGAGGCGTTGGCCGACCGCGATCTGGCCCACACCACAGTGGCGACGCTGTTGACCCGACTGGAGAAGCGCGGGGCGGTGGCGGCGCGGCGCGAAGGCCGGATGCTGGTCTACCGGGCCTGCGTCACTGAGGCGCAGGTGCGGAGGAACATGGTGTCGAGCCTGATCGCGCAGGTGTTCCGCGGCGACCCCAAAGCGCTGCTGGCGCATCTGGTGAGCGAGCGCGAGGTCGCGAAGGGCGATCTGGAACAGGTGCGCGCGCTGCTGCAACGCGATGATGAAGACGGGAGTGCCTCGCCATGATCGAGTGGATCGAGAGTCTGTCGCTGTCCGTGCCCGCCGGTTGGCTGATCGCGTTCGTCCTGCACGCCACGGTGCTGTTGGCGGCGGTGTGGGCGATCGAGCGGCTGGGGCTGCTGAAGCATCCGGGTTGGGCGGAATGGGCGTGGCGGTTCGCGCTGTTCGGTGCGTTCCTTTCGGTGTCGGTGGAGCTGATGCCATGGGCTGCCGTACGTGCGTCGCTGCTCGACGTTGTTCCGGTCTCCGCGTCTATAGAGGCTGCGGACATCGCGCCTGTCGCCGGCGATCGCTCATCGTCACCGCTATCGGAAATCGCCACAGCGGCTGCGGCTTCCGGTGCGCAGCTATCCAACGCACAGATCGTTTCGGCCATGGAGCGCGATGTCTCCGCGCCGGTGGCATTGCCGATTGCCAACGATGCGATCTTCATCGGAATGATGCTGTGGCTCTCGGGCACGCTGCTGCTGTTCGCGCGCGTGGCGTTCCAGGCGCTGGGACTGCTGCGCCTGCGCCGACGGCTGGTGCACGAGGGCACGTCTGCGGGCGCCGATCTGCAGCGCACGATGCAGACGCTGGCGCAGGAAATGCGCGTCCGTGCGCCGACGCTGCGCGTGCTGTCGGGATTGACCAGTCCGCTGGTGCTGCCGGGTGCGGTGCTGCTGCCGCGCTGGGCCGAAGGACTGGATGCGCGGCAGCAGCGCGCGATGCTGGCGCATGAACTCGCGCATCTGCGTCGCCGCGACCCGCTGTGGCGGCCGTTGCAGCGTCTGGCGCTGGTGCCGTTGTTCTTCCATCCGCTGGCGTGGCACGCACTGCGTCGTCTCGAAACCCTGGCCGAAACCCTGTGCGATGCCGCAGCGGTGGAACGCAGCGGCAATGGCCGGCATCTCGCCGAATGCCTCGCCGAATGTCTGGCGCGCAGCGCCGGCTCCGATCAATACGACCCCCACAACACCGATCATCGCGGCGCCGGCTGGGCGCTGGCGATGGCCGAACGCAGCGGCGGCATCGTCGACCGCGTCCGCACACTCCTGGAGAACTCGCAGATGAAATTTTCGACGATTCCGAAACGCTGGCGCTGGACCGCCGCTGTTTTCGCGTTGCTGGCATTGATCGCATTGCCCGGCGTGATGGTGGTCAGCCGGCCCGGCGTCCTGGCCGACGCGGTCTGGCAGCATGCGCTGTCGATCACCATCCGCAACAACGGCGACACCCTGACGATCCGCTCGTCCGCGCCAGCACCGGGAGAAACCCTGCACGCGACGATCGACGGAGACGTGGCCTTCAACGCGGAGGAAAGCGATGTCGCACGCATGGGGCCGCGTGCCGTATTCGAGATCGAGCAGCGTCGTGCCGGCGTCACGCGCAGCCTGCGAATGGTGCCCGGCAAGAACGGCCCGATTCGCGAGTACAGCGTCGACGGCGTCGCCAGACCATTCGATGCCGAAGCCAAAACCTGGCTTGCGACTGCGATTCCCGACGTCTATCGCTTCAGCGGTCTGCAAGCCGAAGCGCGCGCAAAACGCATCCTCGCTCGCGGCGGCGCGGCGGCGCTGCTCGATGAAATCGGCATTCTCAAGAACGATTTCGTGCGTGCGGCCTATCTGGGACAGTTCTTCGCACAGGCACAGCCGGATCAGGCGCAGATGGCGAAGGCGTACGCACTGATGCGCGACATCGGATCCGACTTCGAGAAGCGCCGCGCGCTGGACACGGCGCTGGCGCGTCCGATGCTGGAGCCCGACCATCAGCTGGCGTTGCTGTCCATCGCAGCGACGATCGATTCGGATTTCGAGCGCGCGGAGTGGCTGATCGAAGCCGCCGGAAAACTGCCGGTGAACGAGGCCAGCGCCGCCGAATGGTCGCGGGTTCTGCGCGGGTTGGACAGCGATTTCGAGCGCAAGCGCGCACTGGTCGCGGTGATCGAGGATGGCGCGCCGCGCGTCGAAGCGGCAGCGGTCGCACTGCAGTCGATGCAGGGAATGGACAGCGATTTCGAACAGCGCTCCGTACTGGAAGCCGCATCCAAAACCGGCATTGCCCTGCAGGACAAGGATTATCTCGCCGCAGTCGAAACCATGACCTCCGATTTCGAACGACGCGAAGCGCTGGTGGCGCTGATCCGCGGCACGAGGCCGGATGTCGCGCGCAGTCAGAACATCCTGCGCAGCGTGCGCGGCATGTCCTCCGACTTCGAACGCGGCGAAGTGTTGAAAGCGTTGGCCAGCGCGATGCCGAACGATGTGGTGCTGATCGAGGACTACCGTGCGGTGACCCGCACCATGAGCGATTTCGAGCGTGGGGAAGCGGAGAAAGCGCTGGACCGGTTCTATGCCGGTTGACGCCAGGCATCCAGTGCTTCAGCGTTTAATTTTTTCAGCCATGTCGGAGGCGGGAATAAAAACGAAAGAGCGCCCGTGCTTGTACTGGGTCATCAGCTTCACATGGGCGAGGCCAAGCAGATCGGATCGTGCAGTTGCGTAAGTCACATCGTGACTCCTGCGATGGCCCTCGATAGTGAACGGTTTGTCGGGATGACGCAGTGCATTGATAAGAAGCGCCCGCTGCCGGTGGTTTAATTTGCGGGCAAGTTTGCTGCCGGGCTTGAGTAAGGCCTCTGCTCGATGTTGCACATCGCGCTTTCGTGCGAGGTAACCATGCAGACCTTCAACGGCGGCAAGAATCACATCCAACTGATGGTCAACGAAGTAGCTCACGTCGCCGTCATCCGTTTCTGTATACAGATAAGCGCGTGTATATTGCGAAGGTGCTTTGTGGAGAATGCTGGAAATCGAAAGGTACTCCATCATCCAGAACCCTGAGCGCAGCATCGACCAATAAAACAGCGCGCGCGCCGTACGCCCATTGCCATCGCAGAATGGATGGTCGTAGCCAATCTGGAAGTGAATGATGATGGCCCTGACGACAGGGTGCAGAAATGTCGCATCTTCGTTTTCGTTCGCGAAATTGCAAAGGGCCTCTAGCCGCGTGGAAAGCTCTTCGGCTTTTGGCGGAATGTGCAGGACATTTCCGGTTTCATCCTCGATGACGATGTTGTCGGCCGCAGTGCGAAAGCGGC
>JANLSB010000760.1:0-2269 GCA_031362125.1 Lysobacterales bacterium
CCAAAGCCGGAATTCCTGTTTTAATTTTAGATGTGGCTAAGGGTTGGCTTGCTGTGCAATTAGCAACCTATTTTGGCGACTATATGCCGGCAACGCAGCAATTCATAAATTTTAAATTGGTGTTGGGTGTTGGCGCATTGCTCGGACATATTTTTCCGGTGTTTGCAGGTTTCAGAGGTGGTAAAGGGGTGGCAACATTGCTTGGAATTTTGTGGGGAGTAAATCCTCCTGCTGCATTAATTTGTCTTGGAATTTTTACCGTTGTTTTATTGCTTACGCGATATGTGTCATTAGCATCTATGATAGGAGCCATATCATTTCCGTTTATTGTGATGCTTATTTTTAATGAAACCATAAGAAGCATGAATGTTTTTTCGATGGCTGTGTGCATTCTTGTTTTAGTAACGCATCAGCGAAATATCGAAAGACTTTTAAAAGGCACTGAAAGCAAAGCAAACCTTTTTGGGAAGAAAGAAGAAAGTTAAAAAAGGTTCAGGGTTTAGCGTTTCAGCGTTAAAAAACCCTAAACTAAACCCTGAACGCTAAACCGTTTTCCAATACTTAGCGTCTTTGCGCCTTTGCGGTATAATTTCATCCCACCACAAAAAAATCTCGCGCAGTTAACCCTAAACCCTAAACGCTGAACCTCCTAAAAAACTTTATTTTAATCCCCATGCAACTTTTTTATACGTTTCTGCTCTTACTTATATAGCTTTGAACATTCAATTAACCTTAATACACCAAAAAATGAAAAATTACACAGCAAAATTACTGCCTGCCTTTGTGCTTGCAGTTGCCGCATCAGCCATGCTGCTCACCGCGTGCAAAAAAGAAAAACACGAAACTACTCCCGCAGTTCCCCCTGTAGTTGTTGATGCTGTAATAACGGGACGGGTGCATACGCCCACTGATGTTTCAATTGGTGCTGCCACCATTACAGCCGGCATTTACCACACACAAAGTGACAAAGACGGAATGTTTACCCTCAGCGTTGCCCAGGGAGATTATACCTTAGTAATACAAACCGGCAGCGGACACATATTTAAAACCGAAATACCCGTATCAATTTCTGCCAAACAATCAATAGCTCTTACCGAGCCGCAAACATTGCTTACGCAGATAAAGCCACTTGCTTACATTGTGGGTAATTATGATCAGATAGAGGATATTATAATTACAGACCTCGGTTACACTGCCACCCAAATAACAGTAACCGATTTAGACAACTTGGCCTATATAAAAGACTTTGGTGGTATGTTTTTTAACTGTGGTGTGATTGGTACTTTTGATAGCTTAACATACACCAACCTGGCAACATACGTAAACAACTGGGGCAGTTTATATGCATCTGACTGGGCAGTTGAATATCTTACAGGTGACGGACATTGGAGAGTTGCAGGAGGTGGCACTTTTAACCCGTTAGCTAAAAATCAATCGCATGAAGAAGCCTTTAGTTTAATGACAACGTGCATAAGCCCCAAGTTAGGCGGCTTTTTGCCCGACAGTTCGTTGTGCAGTTCCAAATCAGGCAGCTCGCAAACAGTATATCATGCCGACATTTACGATGCTAACCTAATTACCCTGCTGGGTAAAGACTCCATTGACATTTATTATAATTTAGGAGGATGGGAAAAACTAAGCGTAGTGGATGCACCTTTTACTACCATAATAGAAGACAACACCGCAGCCGCTAACGGCCCGCTTGCAGTGTCATGCGACTTAAACGGAACAGCAGTAGGTGGTAAAATATTCTATACAACATTTCACAACCACCCGCAAGGTGGTATTAGTACCGACATAAAAAATGTATTGCAGTATTTTATTCTCAATTTGTAAGCAGCATTTTATTAGTTTACTGTTTGCAGTTTTCTGTTTACGGTTTAGTAATTAGCAACCCCGACAGGGTTTTAAACCCTGTCGGGGTTTTGTTATTTTATTTCGGACACCATTTAGTCCATTGTTATAATTACATTTGACCTTAATAGATCATATTTTAAAACAAATGCCATGAATAAATTCGTACTCATATCAATCTTTATGTTGGTGTCGTGCTTATGCTTCGCTACAAATATTACAAGCATAGCGAGCGGTAACTGGAATAACCCTAACACATGGGCTGGTGGTGTAGCACCAACATCAACAGATAATATTATTATCTCCCCTGGCAATACAGTAACCTACACTAATTATACCCAAATTGACTCCGGGGGAGCTGTTATTGTTTATGGTAACCTATGCGGGCAAGATTCTTTTGTAGTGAGCTGTGGTG
>JANLSB010000837.1:0-2903 GCA_031362125.1 Lysobacterales bacterium
TGCATAACCGCGCCTACGACGTGATGCTGGAAGGCACCCTCAGGAATATCCCGGACAACGCGCAGCCGGCCTACAAGCAGACGTTCGGCCAGATCTTCCAGGAGCGCGGACTGAATACGCTGTCGGCGCAACAGACCTATATCGACAATCTGATCGCCGCGCCGAAAGGTCCGAGCATGCAGGCGGTGCACAACCGCGCCTTCGGCAATGTTGTCGACAATGCCGTCAACGCGCTGCCCGAGGCGCAGCGTCCAGCCTATCGTCAGGCCTTGCGGGAGCAGTTCTCCGCCAGCGGTGCGGATACCGTCGCCGAGGCGCAGCGCCATGTGGTCGATCTGGCCAATTCACCGCAAACCCTGGCCAAGCTGCACGATCGCGCCGACGCCATTCTGAATCCGTCGAGGACACCGCCGAACACCAATCCACCGGACACCGGAGCGCCGACGCCCAATCCGCCGAACAACCCACCCAACAACGGAGCGCCGAACAACAACGCACCCGGCAACAACGCGCCCGGCAACAATGGTAGCCAGACACCGCCACCGCGCACGCCCGAACCGCCGCTGCCGCCGAGCGGTAATCCGCCGACGCAGAACCCACTCCTGTCGAACGGAAGTCCTTCGAGCGAAACGCCCCAAACCGGTAATCAGAACCGATTGCCGCCCGCATCGCAGCCGAACGACCCGCTGCTTCCGTATCACGCTGTGCCGCGTAGCGAACGCTTGCAGCCACCAGACCCGGTCGTGGTCAACGGCCGAAGTTACGATGTACAGGGTATGACCGCGAACGGCGAGTTGCAGCTGCGGCTACCGACGGACAACGTGCGCACGGTTCCGGACAACGCGATGTTCTCGACGCGTCCGGACGGTACGCGGGTCGGTCGTGAAGTCGGCTACGACAACCGTCAATGGGAATTTGGCGAAGCGACCGGACGAGATTATGTGCTGATCGATCCGGCGAACCGCCAAAACATCGTGAGAGTGCCGCTTGCCGACGCCGAGAAAATCACCATGCGTTTTGCCGGTGGTGAGGAATACACGCTGCAGGGAATGAAGAACGGCGTGCTGCGAGTCGCACCGACCGATCCTGCCGGCGATATTTCGTATCGTCCCGCTTCTGGCGATACTTTTGAAGCGCGATTGAAAAATCGCGAGATGGAGGGCGTCTACACGGTCCGCGTCGGTGAGAACGGCGAGTTGACCGCGACAGGCCGCGCCCGCAACGGCAACGAAGTGACCCAGACGATCCAGCCGTCCGATATCGCGCCGCGCTACATCAACGTCGATTCTCCCGACTTCAATCAGAAATTCCAGGTCGATGCCTTTGCCCACCGCGAGGCCCAAACCCGGGCGAGCGCCATCGCAACCGAGCCGACCGGCCTTCCGGTGCGCGATCCGAATATCCGCTCGCTGCCTGAAACCGCCCAGCCGCAGCTGCGGCGCGGTGTCGAATCGCTCGATGCTCAAGCCGATTTCATCCGTCAGCATGGCGCCAACGTGCCGAGTGGCACCGAGCCGCGTCTAACCGTGTTCAATATCGGTTTCAGCAATGAGGGTGAAGCGCAGCGCGTACTGACCGCAATGACCGAATTTCGCCAACAGCACCCCAACGCCAAGATTGAGGTCGTGGCTGAGCGCGCGCGCTTCGAGTCTGCTTCCGGACAGCCGGGTTACGAGGATTTTCTGAAGACATTGCGCGACAACAATGTGCAGATGAATTTTTTCGACAACGGCAACACTTCGCGTCAGGTGATCCATGCGAAGGGCGTGATCGTCAATGACCAGGTGCTGTTCACGACCGGCGCGGTGATCGATAACTCCAGGAACAAAGTCGACATTTCCACGCCGTTGCCTCCGGAGGCAGCGCAAAGCTTCATTCGTTATTTCGACGAGTCGTCTTCGGGCAATGCCAGCCCTGAACGCAGGCAGGAGCTGCTGTCGGATATGGCCCGTCGAGGCGTGCTGGTGGACGACTCGGTGGTGCGCACGCCGTACATCTCGCGGACCCAGGACGCGCTGATCAACGGCGCCCAGGACAAACTGTTCATCAGTGTCAGCGATCTCACCAACCCCGATACGACCAAAGCCATCATCGACCGGGTCAGGAACGGTGTGGAAGTCGATATCCAGTACCGCGAAATCGATCCGCGCTCGAAACTGCTGCTGGAACAAACCATGCAGCAGTATCCAGACAAGCTCCGGGTCGAGAATATCTCCAGTTGGGATCCCCGTCCCCACTACAACACGATCATCGCCGACGACAAGCAGGGTTACGTCGGCACGTCCTATCTCTGGCCCAATCAACAGCAGCAGATCCACCATACCCGATCCTTCGAGAACGGCGTGTTGTTGCAGGGCGACGCAGTGCAGTCGCTGCAGCGCCAGTTGGAGGATTTGCGCCGATCGCAGCAGCCGAACCAGCAATCGAGCGAACGCGGCAATGCAGGCACGCAGACGGCGGCTCAGACGCCCATTGTCAATCAGGGTATGCCGCCCGGACCGCCCCAGTCCGGTGATCCCACCTACGTCGCATATGAGCAAAGCCGCACGGCGGTGATGCGTCTCAATGCAGGCTTCGACATTCCCTACGGCGAATCCAGCGAGAAGCTGACGGTAGCTGCGGCTACTGTCGCGGTGCAGCAGAACCTGCGCGTGGACCAGGTCGCATTGAATACACCCACCGCGACCGAGCCCGGCGGCACCACCGCGTTCGTGATCGAGAAGACCGGCAACTCCGAGGCCGATCGCGTCGGCACGGTGTCGATGCAGCAGGCGATGCAGAAGCCGTTGGACGAGAGCTACCGCTCGCTGGCCGCTGCGGCGGTGCAGCCGCAAATGCTGGCGCAGAATCCCCAGCAGACGCAGCTGCAGGAACGGGAACAGGAAGAGCAGCGCCAGGCCGCG
>JANLSB010000839.1:0-4185 GCA_031362125.1 Lysobacterales bacterium
AACTGGCACGTCGACGGCGTGTTGTCCGCAAGTCTCGCGCCCGCGCGCGTGTACGAGGCGCTGGCGCAATCCGCGGTCGCGCATGCGCGCGCATTGGCCGAATCGCTGGACTACGTCGGCGTGTTCGCGCTGGAACTGTTCTGCAAAGACGGCGTGCTGCTGGCGAACGAATTGGCGCCGCGCGTGCACAACTCCGGTCACTGGACCATCGAAGGCAGCGAGACCTCACAATTCGAAAACCATCTGCGCGCAGTGCTCGGTCTGCCGCTGGGCGATACCCGCATGGTCGGTCACGCCTGCATGCTCAACTGGATCGGCGCGATGCCCGATGCCAATGCCGTGCTGCGCGAGCCCGGCGGCCATTGGCATGATTACGGCAAAGAAACGCGTGCGGGCCGCAAGGTGGGTCACGCCACGTTGCGTGCAGATTCGCATGAGGAGCTGGCCGATGCGCTGGATCGCGTCGGTCTCGCACTGGGCCTTGAAGCACAGGTGGCGCCGGTGCTCACAGCGCTGTGCGGGGGCTGAGTCTCAGGCCGTTGTTGTGTCCTTCAGCACCGGCAGCAGATGGCGCATCTGCAGTGTTAGTCCTCCGATATATATCCAGCGATTACGTGATCAACACAGCAGCCAGTCCCAGCGTCAAGCCGCTGGGCGACTGCTGCGCGGCCATCACAGGTCGCCGTGTTTCCATATCAGGGCGAACGGGACCGGCAGCCAATAGGGCATGGTCGTGCTCAGTGCAGATGCCGGCATGTTCTCGGTGTCGTGCGGTGGCGATGCCGCATCCAAGCGCTCAACGTCCGCCTGGCGCTGATCGTCGCGACAGAATGGCCGGGAGATTCCGGCCGATCTGCTTTGTCGTGATGATGTTGCCGCTCAGCGGCACCGCCCGTAGCGGTCCGGGGATGCACCGGGCCCGCCTTTCCGGCCCGGAGGGTTTTCCCAGTTGGTGCCGCGCCCGCCCGCGCGACCCGGCGGGTTGTTGTCGTTGTCGCGCCAGCAACGGCTGCTCTGGTTCCACCAGCCGTAGCGAGGATGCCAGTAACCGAAGCTCGAGTTGAAGTAGTAACCGCCGTCGACGATGGTGAACTTGTAGCGCGTCTTGTGATGTCGGTAGTAGCGGTAATCCGGCGAAGCGCCGGGACCGCCGCGCCAGCCCGGCGGGTTTTCCCAATTGGTACCGTGGCCGCCTGCGGGGCCTGGCGGATTGTTGTCGCGATCGTACGGATGCGCGCAGGCGGTGCCGGAGAGGGCAAAAGCCAGTGCGAAAGCACATAGCGGCGGTTTGAACGGTGTCATCGGTGGCTCCAGTGCGTGGAAGACCACCGGGGAATGCGCGGAGACGGTGATTGGTTGACCCTGCGGCTTGGCGCGTTCATCCCGCAGTCGGATTGATGAGGTGTGCGGAAGACGGGAAAAGAAACGGCCGCGTTTCCGCGGCCGTTTCTTTTCTTGTCATCCCGAACGCAGTGAGGGACCTGTTGCTCTTCGAACAGCAAAAAAAGCAGGTCCCTCGCTTTCGGCTCGGGATGACAGACAACATCACTTCATCTGCGAAGCGACGAAATCCCAGTTGACGAGGTTCCAGAACGCTTCGACGTACTTCGGGCGGGCATTGCGGTAATCGACGTAGTAGGCGTGTTCCCACACGTCGCAGGTCAGCAGCGGTGTGTCGTCGCCGGTCAGCGGCGTCGCGGCGTTGGACGTGCTCACCAGCGCGAGCGCGCCGTCCGGACGCTGTACCAGCCAGCCCCAGCCCGAGCCGAAGGTGCCGACAGTGGTCTTGGTGAACTCTTCTTTGAATTTGGCGAAGTCGCCGAACGCCTTGTTGATGGCTTCGGCCAGTTTGCCGGTGGGCTCGCCGCCGCCCGGGTTCGAGCCGGATGCCGGTTTCAGGCAATTCCAATAGAACGTATGGTTCCAGATCTGCGCCGCATTGTTGAACATGCCACCCTGCGACTTGCGCACGATCTCTTCCAGCGGCATGTCTGCGAACTCGGTGCCCGGGATCATGTTGTTGAGGTTGGTGACATAGGTCTGGTGATGCTTGCCGTAGTGGAAATCGATGGTTTCCGCGGAAATATGCGGCTCCAGTGCGGTGCGGTCGTAGGGCAGGGCGGGCAGCTCGATGGCCATGGTGGGGGTTCCTTGGGATGGGGACGGTACTCGGGCGGGCCGACAGGCCCGCAGGCGTGCGAAGCATTACAATGCGCGATCCAGTACATGATTCTAACCCCACCCAGGTCGCAGCGCCCCAATGCTGTCGGCCCCATCCCGCAGGAGATTCCCATGCCGGTGTTGGAACGCATCCAGTCCGAGATCGAAACCCATCCGATCGTGTTGTTCATGAAGGGCACCCCGCAATTCCCGATGTGCGGTTTTTCCAGCCGCACTTCGCAGGCGCTGAAGGCCGCTGGCGCCAGCAACTACTACACCATCAACGTGCTGGAAGACCCCGAGGTCCGCGCCAATCTGCCGCGCTTCTCGAACTGGCCGACCTTCCCGCAGCTGTTCATCAACGGCGAGCTCATCGGCGGCTGCGACATCACGATCGAGTTGTACGAATCGGGCGAACTGGCGCGGATGATCGCCGAGGCACAGAAGGCCTGATGTCGGAGGGGATATGACGCATGCGATGTCAACGCCCGTCGCGCGCGCGCTCGAAGGGCGCGTTGTGCTGGTGGTCGGCGCGCATGGCGCACTCGGCCATGCATCGGCGCTCGCCTGCGCTGAAGCAGGCGCGACCATGGTGCTGCTCGGTCGCAAAGTGCCCAAGCTCAATCGCGTGTGCGACGCCGTCGTCCGCCTGGGCGGCGAAGCGCTGCTGTATCCGCTCGATCTCGAAGGTGCAACGCCCGGCGACTATGCCGAAATGGCCGAGCGCATCGAATCGGGCCTTGGACGTCTCGACGGCGTGTTGCATTGCGCTGCATATTTCCCGGGGCTGACGCCGCTGGAAAACACCGATCCAGCTGCGTT
Organism: Lysobacterales bacterium; assembly: GCA_031362125.1. Classification (GTDB taxonomy): domain Bacteria; phylum Pseudomonadota; class Gammaproteobacteria; order Xanthomonadales; family Xanthomonadaceae; genus Lysobacter_I. The sequence goes on from JANLSB010000839.1 coordinate 2,983, forward strand.
CGCGCGTGCCTTGCATGTGAATCTGACCGCGCGCTGGTGGCTGACGCAGGCCTGCCTGCCGCTGCTGCGTCGTGCGGAAGACAGTGCGGTGGTGTTCGCGATCGATGAAACGGCTGGTCGCGGTCTGCCGTACTGGGGCGGCTACGGTATCGCCCAGTCTGCATCGGATGGATTGATCCAGACCCTGCATGCCGAGTTGGCGAATTCCAATGTGCGCATCGCTGGTCTGGCGCCGGGCCCGATGCGCACTTCGCTGCGCGCGAAAGCCTTCGTCGAGGAAGATAACGCGGTCGCGCGCGATGCCGCTGCGATCGCGCCGTTGTGCGTGCATCTGCTGTCCGCCGCTGGCGAAGCTCAGCGCGGAACGCTCTGGGCGCCGATGCGATGAGTGTCGCCTCGGCCGCGCTGCTGTTGTTTCTGATCCTCGACCCGCTTGGGAACATTCCGGTGTTCCTGAGCCTGCTGCGCGTCCTGCCGCCGCAACGCCAGCGGATCGTGCTTGCACGCGAACTGTTGATCGCACTGGTCGTGCTGATGCTTTTCCTCTGGTGCGGCAAATACGCGCTTGAGCTGATGCATCTGCGTCAGGAGTCGGTGTCGATCGCAGGCGGCATCGTGCTGTTCCTGATCGGTATCCGGATGATTTTTCCGCCGCCGGAAGGCCTGATGGGGGAAATTCCGGATGGCGAGCCCTTTATTGTGCCCATGGCCATTCCGCTGGTCGCCGGCCCGTCCGGCATGGCGGCAGTCCTGCTGATGGGCAGCAATGAACCGACGCGCCTGGGCGACTGGAGTCTTGCCCTCTTGATCGCGTGGGCGGCAACCGCCGCGATCCTGTTCTCGGCCACCTACCTTTACAAATGGCTCGGCCAGCGCGCGCTCGTCGCGGTGGAACGGCTGATGGGCATGCTATTGGTCGCGATCTCGGTGCAGATGCTGATGGACGGCATTGCCGCCTACCTGCAGATCAAAAGCACCTGATGTTCTGTGACCAAAGCACTGATCGTTCAGCTTAAGATTGTGAACAGGTTGCGGCGTAACATTCGAGTGAAGTCTCATGACCATTCAGTTAATGATTTCAATGACTTAGGCACTTTTTGGCAGTCATTCCACTGTCATGTTCGCCGCTTAGCATGTTAACCTCTAGTTAACCCGAGCCTATCGGCTGCACTGGTCGCGGGTTTCATGACACCACCGCTGATC
>JANLSB010000039.1:0-3735 GCA_031362125.1 Lysobacterales bacterium
TACGCGACATCGCGCTGTCGTCGGTTGCGGCGGGCTTCGTCACCGTACTGGTCGGTTTCACCAGCTCGGCGGTGATCGTGTTCCAGGCCGCACGGGCGCTGGGCGCTTCGGAAGCGGAAACCGCCTCCTGGCTGTGGGCGCTGGGCATCGGCATGGGCGTGACCTGCATCGGGCTGTCGCTGCGCTGGCGGATACCGGTCGTCACTGCGTGGTCCACACCGGGTGCGGCGATGCTGGTCGCCAGCAATGCCGGCGTGCCGCTGTCCGACGCCATCGGCGCATTCGTGCTGGTCGCGGTGATGACCGCCGTCGTCGGCTTTAGCGGGCTGTTCGAGCGCGGCATGCGCCGGGTGCCGCTGGCGTTGGCCTCCGGCCTGCTCGGCGGCGTGCTGCTGCGCTTCGGCATGGACGTGTTCGTGTCGATGCGCACGCAGATGGCGATGACCCTCGCAATGTTCGTCGTCTATCTGTTCGGGCGGCGCTGGTTTCCGCGCTATGCGGTGCTGGCGACGCTGCTGCTGGGCATGGCCATCGCCGGCGGCAATGGCCTGCTGCATCTGGGCGATGTCGAACTGCGCGTCGCGCGGCCCGTGTTCACGATGCCCTCGCTGTCGCTGGCAGCGGTGTTCGGCATCGCGCTGCCACTGTTCGTGGTGACGATGGCTTCGCAGAATATTCCTGGCATCGCGGTAGCGCGCGCTTCCGGCTATGAACCGCCGGTGTCGTCGACCATCGGCTGGATCGGCACCACCAATATCCTGCTCGCGCCGTTCGGCGCGTATTCGCTGTGCATGGCCGTGATCACCGCCGCGATCTGCAGCGGCCGCGAAGCGCATCCGGATCCGTCGAAGCGCTACGTGGCATCTGTCTTCGCCGGCATCTTCTATCTGCTCATCGGCGTGTTCGGCGCCACCGTCGCCGCGCTGTTTGCGGCATTCCCGAAAGAGCTGGTGATGGCGGTGGCCGGGCTGGCGCTGTTCGGCACCATCGGAAATAGTCTGGCCGCCGCGCTGCGCGAAGACCGCGACCGCGAAGCCGCGCTGATCACCTTTCTCGTCACCGCCTCCGGATTCAGTTTCGGCGGCATTGGCTCGGCGTTCTGGGGCCTGATCGCAGGCGGTATCGCCCTGCTGCTGCGTCCACGCGTGCACTGACTGCGATGGGGTGTATCGTTTCGGGCTCGAAACCCTTTCCCGCCTCACGGCACGTTCAAAGCCGCATTCCCGCGGAGCCCGCCATGAACCGTTCCCTGTCGCTGCTGATACTGTCGATGAGTCTCACCGCTTGTGCGCAGGCGCCTTCGTCCGCTGATGCATCCAAGCCCAGCGCCCAATTGCAGACGAAGCGCACCCAGACCATGAACGACACGTTGGGCGATTTTCACTGGCGCCTGCAGGACGCCACCGATGCGCGGGGCCAGCGCATCGACGCATTGCTGATCCGGCCGGATCTGCCGGTGCAATTCGATTTCGTCGACGGACGTATTCGTATCGCCAACGCCTGCAACGGCATCAGCGGCGATGTCCGCATCGACGGCGACACGCTGCGCTTCGGTGCGCTGCTCTCGACCAAAATGGCCTGCGCGGATCCGGCGGTGATGGCGCTGGACAGCGAAGTCGCTGCACGCCTCCAGGGCAAGGTGCGATTCGAATTGCTGGAAAGCGACCCATTGCAACTGATGTGGACCGCCGCGAACGGCGACACGCTGCGCTTCATCGGGGCACCCACGGCGGAAACCCGCTTCGGCAGCCCGGGCGAAACCGTGTTCATGGAAATAGCCGCGCACACCAAACCCTGTCAGCATCCGATGCAGCCGGCGATGCGTCAGTGCCTCGAGGTACGTGAACGGCAATACGGCGCGCAGGGAGTGCCGGTCGGCACGCCCGGCGAATGGCAGCTGTTCCATGACAATATCGAGGGCTACCTCCACGAGGAAGGCATCCGCAACGTGTTGCGCATCAGACGCTTCCCGATCGCCAACTCGCCGATGGATGCCCCTGCGATCGCCTACGTGCTGGAGCAATCGATCGAATCGGAGATGGTCGGTCCTTGATATCGCACATCTTCGTCGCCGATATTTTCCTTTCGCTGTCCGTTTCCCGAGATCCGACATGACCCTGCGCAACGCACTGATCGCCACAACGCTGTTGATTTCGACCACCGCCTGCACGACCGCCAGTGCGACCGGCGAGATGGCCGCCGCAGGCCCGGAGCGAGAACGCATCGCCCGCTTCAGCCCGACCGAACTGAGCAACACCGGCGGCTGGACGCTGGAGTCCGCCAACGCAGCGGGCGGCGCGAACATGGCCGAGCTGCGTGCGCCGGGTGTCGCATTCGAGGTGACATTCGCCAACGGCGAGGTCAGCGCCTCCGGCGGCTGCAATCAGCTGCGCGGCACCTACACGGTGGCGGGCAAACGCCTTGAGATGAACCTGGCCATCGTCACCCGCATGTCCTGCACCGACGACAAGAACCTCGCCGACCGCAGCTTCAGCGAACGCATGAGCCAATCGTTCAAGGTCGAGCTGCTCGAACCGCAGCCCTACCGCATGCGCCTGACCGGCGATACCGGAGATGTGCTGGTGTTCCAAGCCAAGCCGATGCCGCTCTGACCCACACTAGGGCGGCAAGCCCATGCCCGAAGGGCATAGGCCTGCATTCGGCACGCTGTGCCGATTCGGCGAAACCTGCAGCGCGACCCGACACCGCAGGCAAAAGAGACCCGCTCCGAGCGCGGCGGGATCCGCCGTCAATCGGGCAGGCGGATGAAATCCTTCTTCGGCAACGAGCGCGTGCGCGCGCAGACTTCGTAGCCGTTGTTGCTGCCATCGTCGTTGGTGTTGCCTTCGATGGTGGAGAAGACCTCGCCGCTGGCGCCGTGCGCGAAACCGGTGTGGGTCCAGTCGGTCGCGGTGTTCCGTACCAGGAAGATCGCGGCCGGGCGGAGTTCCGACCATGCCACGCTGCCGTTGGCGATCGCGCTGCCGGCGACGAACAGGCCCCGCTCGCGCGCCTGATAGGCCAGCGAATCGCAGGACTGGGAGCCGGGCACAGGCATCGGGCGGTCCAGCGCGGTGCAGGCCTGACGCAGCACGAAGGTGACGAAGCCGGCGCACCAGTATTGGGCCGGACCCTGCGTACCGCTCATGTACAGGCGCACCCACGGCCCACGATTGTCGCCGCCGACTTCGCGCGGATGCAGGGCGAGATGCTGCTGCGCTAATTTGAGCGTGGTCGCGGCCAGGGTTGCGCCGGCGGCGAGTGTCGGCACCGCGAGCGAGCGCCGCATCGGCGCGATCAGTGCATCCCAGGTGGCGGCATCGACTTTGCCGGTTACAGCGAGCCGCGTCTGGCGCTGGAACATTTCCAGCGCGCTTTGCGTGGCAAGACCGAAATCCGCATCGATGCCGGTCGCGCAACCGTGCAGCCCCAACCACTCCTGCACTCGCCGCACATCGCCGCCGCGACTGCCCAATTCCGGGACGCTGCCCATCGCCAATTCGCGCTGCACATACGCGGGGTAATCCATCTTCGCTTCTCCTGCCGACAGCCCCTGTGCTCATTCGAACGCGGGCCGCCATGGCAAGCGGACATCTGTCGCTCGCGAACTGAATCGCATCCGTCCAACAGGCAGCTCCCGCAATGCGCTGGTGTTCCCGGCCAAGCCCATCCCGCCGTCATCCGAACGCCGCGCCTGGGCGCGGCGTTCGGATGACGGCGCAAAGTCAGGCGATG
>JANLSB010000074.1:0-3381 GCA_031362125.1 Lysobacterales bacterium
GTGGCCCAGGTACCATCCGTCGTACACACCTTCCCGCGACACGACGAATTCCGATCGCGCCTCCATGCTGCAATCTTCCATATCATCTCCGCGAGTCCATATCCGTCGTCTGCTGCTCTGGCTCCGCTGGGGCACCGTCGCGCTGCTGTCGACACTGCTGCTGCTCGATCTGGTCTTTCCGCCGCAGCTGCCGAAGGCGCGCGACACCAGCACGCTGGTAGTCGCCCGCGACGGCGCGCCGCTGCGGGCGTTCGCGGATGCCGACGGTGTCTGGCGCTACCCGGCGACGCCCGACACTGTGTCGCCGCTGTATCTTGAAGCGCTGCTCAACTACGAAGATCGTTGGTTCTGGCGACATCCCGGCGTCAATCCGGTGGCGCTGCTGCGTGCCGGCCGTCAGATGCTGGGCAGCGGTGAAGTGGTTTCCGGCGGCTCCACGCTGACGATGCAGGTCGCGCGTATTCTCGATGCCAAGCGAACCCGGCATACGCGTACACCGTTCCGCAAGCTTCGGCAGATCCTGCGTGCGCTGCAGCTCGAAGCGCATCTGTCGAAGCGCGAGATCCTGATCCTGTATCTCGAACGCGCACCGTTTGGTGGCACCATCGAAGGCGTCGAGGCCGCGAGTTGGGCGTATCTGGGCAAGCCTGCATCGCGGCTGTCGAAAGCCGAGGCCGCGCTGCTCGCGGTGCTGCCGCAATCGCCGAGCAGGCGCCGTCCGGACCGTCATCCGCAAGCGGCGCAGGCCGCACGCGACAAAGTGCTGGATCGCATGGCCACGCTCGGCGTATGGAGCAAGGCCGAAGTCGATGATGCACGGATCGAGTCCGTCGTCGCCCGACAATTGCAGCCCCAGCTCAGTGCCGCGCTGTTGGCGCAACGCCTGCGGGTCGCGCACCCGAACGCTGCGCGCATCACCTCGACGATCGACGCGAATCTGCAGCGTACGCTCGAAGAACGCGTCACCTCGTATTTCTCGAATCTGCCGGAGCGGACATCCGCTGCGCTGCTGGTGGTCGACAACGAAACGATGGAAGCGCGCGCCTATGTCGGCTCGCTGCGCTTCGGCGACAAGGAACGGCTTGGGCATGTCGATATGGTGCGAGCCTGGCGTTCGCCCGGCTCCACGCTCAAGCCCTTTCTCTACGGTATGGCGATCGACGACGGCATGATCCATTCCGAAAGTCTGTTGATCGATGCACCGCAGAGTTTCGGCGATTACCGGCCGGGCAATTTTGGTGAATCCTTCAACGGCCCAGTCGGCGTCGCGCAGGCGCTGCGGCTGTCGCTGAACGTTCCGGCGGTCGATCTGCTCGATCGTGTCGGCCCGCAGCGTTTTGCAGCGCGTATCGATCACGCCGGAATCGCGCTGAAATTTCCGCAGGACAGCAAACCGAATCTGGCGTTGATACTCGGCGGCACCGGTGCGCGGCTGGAGGATCTGGTCGGCGCGCACGCTGCGTTCAATCGTAATGGCATCGCCGGACGCGTGCGCTATACGCCGACCGATCTGAAGATCGATCGTCGCGCGCTGTCGCCGGGTGCGGCATGGATCGTTCGCGAGATTCTCGAATCGAATCCGCGCCCGGGCGAACTCGAACAGTTCGATCGCGGTTCGCGCCCGCGCGTGGCCTGGAAGACCGGCACCAGCTACGGTTTCCGCGATGCCTGGGCTGTCGGCGGTACGCGTCGCTACACCGTCGGCGTGTGGGTCGGTCGCCCTGACGGTACGCCGCTGCCTGGCCAATATGGCGCGCTGACCGCGCTGCCGCTGTTGTTCGAAGTCGTTGATTCACTGCCCGGCAATACGCGCGATTCATTGCCGCTTCCACCGCCTTCGAACGTCGTCGAGATCGAGATCTGCTGGCCGCTGGGTATCGCCGCCGACAGCGTCCCAGCATCGCTTTGTCAGCATCGGATGAAAGCATGGACGCTCGACGGCGCGGTGCCGCCGACGTTCGCCGAACGAGGCGCGCGATTGTGGAATGCGGGGCGAGAACGTTTCGATATCGATGCCGCTACTGGCAAGCGCGTGTCGGCGGTATGTTCGTTGCCGCATCGCACGATGACCGTCGAGATCGCGCGCTGGCCGGCACTGGCATCGCCATGGCTGTCGGCGGAGACGCGGCGTGCATCGACGCTGCCAGCGCTTGCCGACGACTGCATGCTCGACGGCCGTGATGCCAGCGAAGAACTGCGCATCGAAGGTCTCAACGACGGCGCGACGCTCGCTCGTGCGCCCGGCAGCGAGCACGCCGTGCGGCTGTCTCTGAAGGCCTTGGGTACCGATCGCAACGTACAGTGGTTGCTCGACGGCCGCTGGATCGCCGAAACGGAAGGGCGTCAGTCGCTGGTTCGCGATTTCGGCGAGCCGGGCGGGCATGTGCTGACCGCACTCGCCGACAGCGGCGCCTGGACACGGATCCGTTTTCGCGTACTGGAATGAGCCTGACCGGTTGTTTCCGGATCAATTCCGGAAGATCGCCTTGAAACCTTCAGTCAGCAGTATCAGGATCAATGGAATGACGATGAACCACAGCAGCAGCATGATGATGGCGAGACGGTAGAAACGCAGCTTGTCCATCCATGTGTGTTTTGCCGCGGCCTCCTCGATGGATGGCCGCGACAAGCGTTCTTCGACGAATGCGGAGAAATCCGGATGTCTTTCCAGCATCTCTCTGGACAAATCGCCTTTGTCGGTTCTGCAGAATTCGCCCGTATCGCAATCGATGAGATACGGGCAGGCATCCGCTTCGTCACCTGCATACACGTAATGTTCCGGCCACGCCTGCAAGCCTTCGAAACCCTTTCGATAGGACTGGGTGAGTGCGATGATCGCGTCAGGGTCGTCGAGCACCGAGGTATCATCGATACGATCGTCGCCGCTTCCGGACGAAAGAAACCCGCGATAGTCCTTCGGAAGCGTCACGCCGAGCATGGATTCGATCCTGGCGATATCGCGGGTTTTCATCGCTATGCGCGATCAGCCGAGCAGCGACAGCATGTGTTCCGCTGACGAAACGCGGAATTCGCCCGGCGCTTCGACTTCGAGGAATTTCACCACGCCATCTTCCAGGTAAAGTGCGAAGCGCTTGCCGCGAATCCCCATGCCATAGGCGCTGGCGTCCATTTCCAGACCGAGCGCTTTGGCGAAGTCGGCGTTGCCGTCGGCAAGAATATCCATGTCGGCGGGCGCGTTCTGGCTGGCGGCCCAGGCCTTCATCACGAACGGATCGTTGACCGACATGCAGGCGACGCCGACGCCTTTGGCGCGGAAGGCCTCGAAGTGTTCGATGAAACCTGGCAGGTGTTTTTCCGAGCAGGTCGGCGTGAATGCGCCTGGTACCGAGAACAGCACGATCTTCTTGCCTTCGAAGAAGG
>JANLSB010000182.1:0-6661 GCA_031362125.1 Lysobacterales bacterium
CCATCACGCCACGCGAGGCGCTGCTGGTCTTCGCAGCGATGATGCTGCTGGCCTTCGTGCTGGTGTTGTTCACCAACCGGCTGACCATCGCGCTGAGCGTGGTCGCGCTGCTGCTGGCGGCAAGCTATCCCTTCCTCAAGCGCTACACCTATCTGCCGCAGGTGTATCTGGGGCTGGCGTTCGGCTGGGGCATCCCGATGGCGTTCGCGGCGATTCGTGGCGAAGTGCCGGCGATCGCCTGGGTGCTGTACCTGACCAATATTGTGTGGACCACCGGCTACGACACCTGGTACGCGATGGTGGACCGCGACGACGACCTGCGCGCGGGCTCGAAATCCACCGCGATCTTGTTCGGCGATCTGGATTTGGTCGCGCTCGGCGTGCTGTATGCGCTGTTCTTCGCAGGTCTTGGCCTGATTGGTCGTCAGGCGGAACTGGGTCTGGCGTATTGGGTGGGGTTGGGCGTCGCGCTGATACTGGTGGCCTGCCAGTTCATGATCGGCCGCACTCGTGAGCGCGACCGATGCTTTCGCGCCTTCCTCAACAATCACTGGGTCGGGATGGCGGTCTTCGCGGGGCTGGCCACAGCGCTGCAGCTCAAAGTCTGAACCCGGTCGTGCTTGTCCTGGCCGAACGCCGGACCTCTGGCCGCATTGCTGCACTGCAGCAACCGCCAAGCGTACCTTGCCCGCGCGCACTGTTTCACTACAAATAACGCTTCCATGACCCTGATTTGACCGGCTTTTTGCATGAATACGTATGCAGGGCACTTTCCGTTCCCCGGTCACGGACTACCATCGCCGGGCATGCCGGGGACAGGCTGGACGCCGGACATGCCGGGAACTGCGGAACACACAGCGCATGCGCGATGTGTTCGCGTATGGACCTGCTAACGAATTCCAGCTGAAGTGGAGGGGAATCCATGCAGCCTTTGAAGCGAAACCTGTTGAGCATGGCGTTGGCATCCGCCACGCTGATGATGGTCAATGCCGCCTATGCACAGACGGCCGACCAGAACCAAACACAACCCGAAGCCGAAGATCTCGACAAGCTCGAAGTCGTCGGTATCCGCCGCAGCATCCAGCAATCCATCGACGCCAAACAGGCATCGACCTCCATCGTCGAGGCGATTTCGTCCGAAGACATCGGCAAGCTGCCCGACACCTCGATCGCCGACTCCCTCGCGCGTCTGCCCGGTCTTACCGCGCAGCGTTTCGGCGGACGTCCGCAGGAAGTCAACATCCGCGGCTTCGCCGGCGACTTCTCGACCACCACGTTGAATGGTCGTGAGCAAGTCAGCCTCGGCAACAACCGCGGCGTCGAGTTCGACCAGTACCCGTCCGAACTCGTCAGCCAGGTGCTGGTCTACAAGACCCCCGACGCACAGCTGGTCGGCCAGGGTCTGTCCGGCACCGTGGACCTCAAGACGATCCGCCCGCTCGCCTACGGCAAGCGCGCCTTCGCCGTCAATCTGCGCGGCGACCAGAACAAGGTCGGCGACGAAAAAGAAAACGGCAGCCGCTACAGCTTCTCCTACATCGACCAGTTCGCCGACAACACCGTCGGTATCGCGCTCGGTTACGCCCACCTCAACAACCCGGGCCAGGCCAAGCAGTTTGGCGATACCTGGGGTTATGACGGCGGCGGCATCTATGGCGGCGGCAAGCTGTACGACCTCGAAAACGACAACCAGCGCGATGGCTTCATGGGCGTGCTCGAGTTCGCGCCGAACGACAGCTACCGCACCGTACTGGACGTGTTCTACTCCGAATTCGACCGCGAAGAGCAGAAGCGCGGCATGGAATTCGCGGCGGCATTTGGCGGCACGCCGGCGGTGGGCAACACGCCCACCCGCGCGTCGTTCACCGGCATCAATCCGGTGATCCGCAACGACTTCAACGCGACCTACGACAAACTGTTCGCGATCGGCTGGAAGCACGAGCTGACCCTCAGCCCGCATTGGACCGCATCGGCGGACATCAGCTTTTCCGACGCGACCCGCGAAGAGCGGATTCTCGAAACCTACGCCGGCGTCGGCCCGACCCGTCCGCGTGACTCGCTGACCGTCACCTTCAACAATGCCGGTTACTTCGACCACGATTTCGGCTACGACTATGGCGATCCGAGCATTCTGCGCCTGGGCGATCCGGGTGGCTGGGGTCAGGACGGTTACATCAAGGACTTCGAAGTCACAGACAGCCTCACCTCGATGCGCTTCGATTTCGAACGCACCTTCGACGACGGCTGGTTCAGCAGCGTCGAGTTCGGCGCCAACCTGACCGACCGCACCAAGAGCCGCTCGTCGAACGAAGCGTTCCTTGATCTCACCGCATGCGTCGGCGGCATATCGCCGAGCTGCCCGGACGGATTCTCCCAGCCCGCGCCGACCAACCTGGCGACCAACTCGAACTTCAACGCCTACGGCGTGCCTTCGATCTTCGGTTACGACGCGCTGCGCGCCTACAACACGCTGTATACGCGTCGCGGCAATCCCAACAGCGACATCACCAACAAGAACTGGGAAGTCAACGAGCAGGTCACGACCGCATTCTTCCAGGCCAATATCAACACCGACCTCGGTCCGGTGCCGGTCAAAGGCAATATCGGTATCCAGGCCGTCAGCGTCGATCAGAGCTCCACAGGCAAAGAATCTTTCGAAGGCAATCCGCTGGGTCGGGATGTCAAGAATGGCGCCAACTACACAGACTTCCTGCCCAGTCTGAATCTGTCGTTCGGACTGCCGTGGGACCAGTTCATCCGTGTGGGCGCGGGCAGGCAAGTCGCGCGTCCGCGCATGGACGATCTACGCGCCAACAACAATGTCAGCGTGGACCGCAACCGTGCCACCAATCCGATCACGGGAGCCGTCAATCCCATCGATCCGATCACCGGCAACCGGATCCCGTGGTGGACGCGCAGCGGCGGCAATTCGCAGCTCAAGCCGTGGGAAGCGAATGCCTACGACGTGTCCTACGAGAAATATTTCGGCGGCAACAAGGCTTACGTCAGCGCCGCGTATTTCTACAAGGACCTCAAGAGCTATATCTACAACGAGAACACGCTGTTCAACATCAACGACACCGTGGTGACGCCGTTGGATTACCCTGCCAACCCGCCGCCGAACCCGGTTGGCGTCTACAACCGTCCGGTCAACGGCAACGGTGGCACCGTCAAGGGCTTCGAGTTGGCGGCCTCGGTGCCGCTCGATGTGCTGTGGGAGCCGCTGCTGGGCTTCGGTATCCAGGTGAACTATTCAGACACCACCAGCAGCGTTCAGCCGTTGGGCCCGACCTCTCCGAACGAGCCGCTGCCGGGCCTGTCGAAGTACGTGTCGAATATCACCGCCTACTACGAGCGCTTCGGCTTCTCCACCCGCGTCAGCCAGCGTCACCGCTCGCAGTTCGTGGGTGAAGTGCAGGGCTTCGGCGGCGATCGCACCCGTCGCACCTTCGAAGGCGAGACGGTGACCGATGTGCAGCTTGGCTACAGCATCCAGTCCGGCCCGCTGAAGGATCTGTCGTTCCTGCTGCAGGTCAACAACCTCGAAAACGAGCCCTTCCGCTCGTCCTTCGGCGGCAACAACGCCCGTCCGCGCGAGTACTTCGAATATGGCCGCACCTATCTGTTCGGTGTGAACTACCGCTACTAAGCACGACGCAACACAGCTCTCAACAGGCGAGCATTTGGCCCTTGTCCGGTTCCCCCCGGCAAGGGCCCTTTCTTTGGCGAGGCGCAAACGCGGTTCGCGACCGCTGCCGCAATCCGTATTCGATCGCCCATGTACAGTCGTTGTCGATCCTTGCCGGAAAATGCGGATGCGGCCAACGCGGACAACCACGGGCATGAATCGCAAGGCGACCCGGCGCTTCCGCTGGTGCGTGGTGCTCTGTCTGGCACCCGCGTTGATGGTCGACGCCGCCGAGCCGGCGCCGCACGATCCTTCCGCGCAACTCACCGATCTGATCTTCGACTACCGCGCGCAGAACGGCCTGCCGGCGATTCCCGTCTCGCCGAGCATGAGCGCCGTCGCCGCATCGCACGTCGCCGATCTCGAACGACACGCGCCCACCGGTCAATGCACCGCCCACAGCTGGTCCGCGAACCCGCGCTGGTCAGCGTGCTGCTACACCCGCGATCACGTGCAGGCGCACTGCATGTGGGACAAGCCGCGCGAGATCACCCGCGGCAAGTACAGCGGCCAAGGCTTCGAGATCGTCTGCTGGAACGCGGACCGCATGACGCCCGAGATCGCGATGGACTGCTGGCGGCGCAGCGCGACGCATCATGGCGTCATCCTCAACCGCGACGCGTGGCGCGATACCACATGGCATGCACTCGGCATCCGTGTGTCGCAGCACTATGCGGTGCTGTGGTTGGGGATGGAGCCGGAGCGTTGACGTCTTCGAGAAGCGTTACATCACGAAACAGCTCCTGCGGGCGAACCAAGCCAATCGATGCATCAAATCGATACCGTACTAATACGGCAGACAGACCGAAGAGCATGGGCAACATTGGCAATATCGCGATGTGATCGATGGCGGTCCTCGCAAGCCTCATCACGCCGTACTGACCGGTAGTCGGTAACTTTCGTGATTGAGGATCAGACGATGGATGCCATCCTGTATTGGAATGCGGTTGTTTTGGAAGCCAACCGGCGCGACTTCAGCAATTTGCCCGGAAGCAGCACGAAGCGTCCGGAGCAGGGAGGGCCGACACTCAGCTCGCGTGCGATGGCAATCGTGCATCTGGCGATGTACGACGCGCATGCGGCAATTTCGAGCGCAGGGCTTCCCCGCTATCTGATGACGCCAGCGACGCCGGCACCCGGCAAGATCACGAATGCGGAAGCGGCAGTGGCGGGAGCAGCGCATGCTTGTCTGTCGGCGCTGTACAGGAGGCAGAGGCCGTTCTTCGATGAACGTCTGAGCAATGCGGGAATCAGCGGTTCGGATGCGGATCCGGCGCTTCAATTCGGAGTGCGAGTAGCGAAGTGCATGCTGAAAAAGCGCCAGGATGATGTCGGCGCAAACGACGACGGCTATGTCCCTTCGCAATCGCGACTGCGCCATCGTTCCGATCCATCCAATCCAGGCCAGGGTTTTCACGGGCCCTTTTACGGCGAAAATGCCAGGAACCTCTTCGCTGCAGGAACGGCGCACGATCTGGATGATCCATATGGCCCTAGCTCACGGGAATATAAAGACGCATTGAAATGCGTGCGAGCGAAGGGTATCGCTCCTGCGCTGACAGGAACCCTGCCGCCCGGCAACGGGCCGCGCACGCCGGAAGAAACCCTGATCGGCATTTTCTGGGCCTACGACGGCGCGCGTGAAATTGGCACGCCACCGAGGCTGTACAACCAGATCGTGCGCAAGGTCGCAACGACGGCCATCAATCCAAAAACCGGCAGACTCAATACTGTGGATGACAATGCGAGATTGTTCGCGCTGGTGAATGCTGCAATGGGCGATGCAGGCATTCTGGCTTGGGCCGAAAAATACAAACACGACCTCTGGCGTCCGGTGATTGGCATCCGCGAACACGATCTATCGATGGGTGCCGCAGGGAATGCATCTGGAAAGGCGTTCGAACCCCAATGCGATCCGGAGTGGTTGCCCTTGGGTGCGCCGGCCAGCAACAGCTACGTCGCAGAAACCGACCGTGCGGACAAGAATGCGACGCCGGATTTCCCCGCATATCCCTCGGGTCATGCGACTTTCGGTGCGGCAGCGCTGCATGTGACGCGACTTTTCTACGGAATTTCCCCCGGAGATCGAAATCCAGACCACCTGCTGAAAGTGGAATTCGTCTCCGATGAGATGAATGGCATCAATCGCGATAATGCAGGCAACGTTCGTCCGCGGCATGCCCGCGCTTTCGATGGTGGGCTGTGGAAAATGATCGAGGAAAACGGCTTCAGTCGCGTCTATCTCGGCGTGCACTGGTCATTCGATGCATTCGCATTGCTGGACAAAGATAAGCCGGACTATCGCAAAGAACGAATCGGCGGCGTCGGCCTCGGTTTGCGTATTGCTGAAGATATCTACGCAGGCGGAAAATTGGGTTGAAGGTAAATATTCCCCAGCAATACTGGGGATTCGCACACGCACAAAATAGCGGTCGAAGTAAACGTTACTCTTGTTGCTTTCTCTGATTTGCGCGAAACGTTCACTCTGACTCTAGTTTTTACCCACCGCATGAGGCGTGAAGGCTAGTAACGACGATTGCCATCCATGTGTTTTTTCAATTCTCATTGCGCGGATAAATGGTAATGGTGGGCAATAAGCCCACCCTACAAAATACTCAAATTTGTAACGGGGAATAGCGGCGCGCCTGAGCGCCCCCTGTGGCATCGTATAGGGTGCGCGCTCGCGCAGCGAATGTTGCGACGCAGGATTCCTCGCCGGATGCCGATTCATCGCGCCGGTCAGAATGGCTCTTTCTCCAAGCTGGGGCCTTGCCCGCTTTTTCGCCTCTGCCCGCGACTAGCAATCAAACGCCAGAAGAGGCGCAAGCGACAGCTGGATACTGCTATCACCTGCTAGAGTCCGCGAAGGCCATTGCGCACCAAGAGCAAAAGATCAGTACACCCACAATTCATTCATGGCACCTCCGCTATTTCTTGTTGGCACCAGAACGCCAAACTCGCGCCATCTGCCTG
>JANLSB010000183.1:0-1793 GCA_031362125.1 Lysobacterales bacterium
GTCTCGACCTCGGTGCGGTAACGCAGCGCGTTGCCGACTTGCCGGCCACGGGTATCGACGCCAACCGTGTTGTTGTTGCTGCTCTCGTCGATGGCGGTGCCGCTCATCTGAACGCGCAGCCGGGACAGGAGATCTTCGACCTCACCGACCGGATCTTCACCTGACGTGGCGGCACGCGATGGATTGACGCCGGCTTCGGGTGCGCGCGCGGCCGGCCTCGAATAGCCTCCGACCAGCGCCGCATCGCCGCCGCCACCGACGGCTGCAGGATCCTGCGCGGCGACTGGGGCTGCGAAGAAAACGCCGGTGGCGAGGGCTGCGGTCAGGGTCGCGGCCCGGGCGGCGGGTAGCAGCAGGTGACGGGTCATGGTGGCGTCCTCCATCGTGGACAGGAATCATCGGGCAGCGGTGATGGCCGGTCAAATGCCATCGGTTGGCAGCCTGCTGAAATACCCGTCGCAGCGGATTTTCAGCAGCCTGACAGCGCAGCCACGGATGGCTGCGCTGGCGAACCAGGCGCGTAAGCGATTGATTCGCCGTGAGCGCGTCCGGGCATGGACCGGAATGCGCGAACTGAAAAGCCTCCTGGTTGGCGTTTTTCAGCAACCTGCCAGGCTGCCGGACCGGGTTCAGTGTCGGTGATGGTCACGGCCTGCCGTTACAATCGGGCGAGGAGGGCAAGGTGAACACAGCGATCACGATCCCCGAATCGGAACTCGTTGAACGCTTCGTGCGTTCCTCGGGACCGGGCGGGCAGAACGTCAACAAGGTGGCCACCGCGGTGGAACTGCGGTTCGACGTGGCGCAATCGGCGGTTTTGCCGGAGGCGGTCCGCGCGCGCCTGCTTGCGCGTCGCGACCGCCGCATGACCCTCGACGGCGTGCTGGTGATCAGCGCCCAGCGCTTCCGTACCCAGGAGCGCAACCGCGAGGATGCCCGTGAACGTCTGGCCGCCTTTGTGGCGGCCAGTCTGGAAGCACCGACGCCACGGGTGCCCACCAAACCCTCCCGAGCGGTCAAAAAGCGCCGGCTCGACGACAAACGCCAGCGTGCCGGGGTCAAACGGACGCGTGCAACGAAGGAATGGGACTGACGATGGCGCAAGAAGATCGGGTGTTGATGCTGCCGCCGCATGTGCCACGAACGACACGGGGAGGATTTACCCGCTGGGTCGCGCTTACGATTCTGCGTGCAGGCGGTTGGCGGATGGTCGGTACGATTCCGGATCTGCCCAAGGCGGTGATGCTCGGCGCACCGCATTCGTCGAACTGGGACGGCCTCTGGGCGTTCGCGGCCAAGGTCGCGATGGGTATGGACGTCCGCATCGTCGGCAAGCATCAACTGTTCTGGTGGCCCCTCGGACCGATCCTGCGCCGCCTGGGCGTGATCGAAGTCAACCGCGATGCCGCGCATGGCCTGATTGGCCAGTTGTCGCAGCGTTTTGGCAACGAGGAGCGCTTCTGGCTCGGCCTGGCCCCGGAAGGGACTCGCAAGCATGTCGAGCGCTGGAAGCCCGGGTTCTGGAAGATCGCCAAGGCCGTCGAAGTACCGGTGGTACCTGCCTACTTCCACTATCCAGAGAAGATCATCGGCATCGGCGAGCCCTTTGTGCTTACCGACGATATGGAGGCCGATATCGCCCGTATACGCGCCTGGTATGCACCGTGGCAGGGCAAGAACCGCGGGGTATGAGCCGTGCCGGAAGATCGTCATGACAGCGCCCGAAAGAGGACGTGGCGACGGTCGACCCGTTCGCCTGCTGGCCCGGAACGACGGCGAGCCGCTGCTCGCGA
>JANLSB010000184.1:0-9306 GCA_031362125.1 Lysobacterales bacterium
CGGCCAGACCCGCGCCGCGCACAAGCTGTGCACGGGTATTCCCGAAGCCGACCGCGTGCATCTCACCGCGCAGGGCGCCGGCCACTACGGCATCTTCAGCGGCCGTCGCTGGCGCGACCAGGTCTATCCGCAGGTGCGCGATTTCATCGCGAAGTACGCGGCACCGGCGCCTGTGGGGAAAACCGCCAAGTCCGTGAAACCTGCCGCGGGTCGCCGCAAGGCGGGCTGAAACACGATTGCTTCTACGATCGCTGCAAGCGTGCAAAAAAAACCTGCTTGAAACGAAAAAAAGCCGCATCACTGCGGCTTTTTTTCTTGGCTGATCGACATCCGAGCCTCGCGCCGCGAGGGCCCGGATGCATGGATCAGTTGCCTGCGGTACCGTTGATGTAAGCGCGGCTTAGCGCATACGCCTGGGCACCGACCTTGCGGCCCATCTTGCGGCCTTCCTGGTCGCCAAGACGGAAGTGGATGCCGCCATACAGGCGCGAGATGCCCGCTTCATCCGCCGCAGCCGAGAAGGTTGGCCACGACAGCGTGATCGGCTGCGCCGGCACCACGCCGGGCTCGACCAAAGAGAAGCCGGCCGGCACCACCGCAGAGTTCGGGAAGCTGTCGCTGCCGGTGAACAACTTCAGCACCTCTGCACCAGAGGAACTGAAGGTGCTGTGGCCGGAAATATGCTCGCCGAACGGCGGAGTGACGAAGTTGATCGCCTGATACGGACGCCAGTTCTGGCCCAGGATCACCTTGGTGCCCTGACCCGGTCCCGCCCAGCCCAGAATATGCCGGTTATTGAACTCGAAATTGATCAGGGTGATCGGGCGCGAGTTGTCGAACTGGCGCTTGTAGCCCCACACGGCAACACCCGCATCGAACATCGCATTGCTGAGGGCGAAATGCATCCGCACGTCCTGGCTCAGCGAGTGCTGCTTGCGATCCGACACCTGCTTGGCGAACAAAATCCACGTACCCGGCGGAGTTTCCGAACCTGGACCGTCGGCCCACCACTCGGCGATCGACTTGGTGCGATCGTTGAGCGTGGCGCTGTATGCGAGCACTTCCGCCGTCTGGCGCCAATACTCGAAGCTGTTGCGCGGAGCCGGTGGAGCGATCGGGAACTGGTCGTAACGGGTCAGCGCGAAGCCTTTGACGTTACCCCAATGCGGAACGAGGAATTTCTGGATATTGAAACCACCGCTGCCATTGGGCACCGCCAACGGCTGCCAGCGAGTCGGGTCGATGATCAGAAACGGCGTATTGACCGGGGTGTAGCCGGTGTAGTCGCTGTACGGCGCTCCACCATTCAAGTCGCCGAGCTGGTTCGAGCCATCGGTACGGCGGAATTGAATCACCGCAGCCGCAGCGACATTGCCCACGCCCTGCGGGGTGGACAGGTCGCCACCGTTATCGGTCGGATCGTAACCGAGACGGGCCATTTCAGCGTCGAATTGGGCTTTGCGGGCCGGGAACAGATCAACTAAGGCGCGGTAGGCAGCGAAGCTGATCGCTTTGCTGCGGTTGGCGTCGGTACGCTCAGTGGCCGGCCGGCGCAGTTCGCCGCCGAGCTGGGTGCCATTGGCCTTGTTGTCATAAGCGGCCCAGGCGTCGTACATCGCGGTGTTGGTGATAGCGGCGGCGCGCGCGAACATCGGCGGGCCAAGCCGAGTGGCGCGAACGGCTTGAAGTGCCTGATCGTTCCAATCGGTAACAATGCTGGCCGCTTGGGCCGCACCGGTGACGCCGATCGCAAGAGCGCAAGCCATCGCAATCCTGGCAGGAAGCTGTTTCATTCGTATCAATCTCCATGTTCTCAATCTTGAGGTAGTGATCACCGACAACGCTCTTGAGCGGCCTGTTAAGCCCCCCCCAGCGCCATCGATAACCATATGTTGCAACACTGCAGTCTCATTTCGTGACATTAGGCCACGGAATAGCGACAGTTCCGTGTCGAATTCGGCGCTTCCAAGCACGCTATACGATAAAAGAGCCGTCAAGCGGACAAGCGCCATCAACATCGACATCGATCTGCGACCGGCAGATGCGGATCGTCGCTTCACCACGTATCGTCAGCAACGTATCGAGGACCGCGTAGAATGTCGGTTTGCCTGATCCAATACGACACATGAGCGACACCGCACGACCCGCCTTCCACGGCTTCGAACAGATTCCGCTGCGCGAATACGCCGAGCGCGCGTATCTCGACTATTCGATGTACGTGGTCCTGGACCGCGCTCTGCCCTTCCTCGGCGACGGCCTGAAACCGGTGCAGCGCCGGATCATTTTCGCGATGAGCGAGCTGGGCCTGAACGCCGGCGCCAAGCCGAAGAAATCCGCGCGCACCGTCGGCGACGTGATCGGCAAATACCATCCGCACGGCGACAGCGCCTGCTACGAAGCGCTGGTGCTGATGGCGCAGCCGTTTTCTTATCGCTATCCGCTGATAGAGGGCCAGGGCAACTTCGGCTCCAGCGACGATCCGAAATCGTTCGCAGCGATGCGCTACACCGAATCCAAACTCACGCCCATCGCCGAAGTGCTGCTGGGCGAGATCGGCCACGGTACGGTCGACTGGGATCCCAATTTCGACGGTACTCTGGAAGAACCGACCTGGCTGCCGGCGCGCTTGCCGCATCTGCTGCTCAATGGCACCACCGGCATCGCGGTGGGCATGGCCACCGATGTGCCGCCGCATAACCTCAACGAAATCGTCAGCGCCTGCGTGCGCCTGCTCGACGATCCCGACGCCACCGTGCGCGACCTCTGCGAACACGTGCGCGGCCCCGATTACCCGACTACTGCCGAGATCATCACAACGGCCGCAGATCTGCTGGCCATGTACGAGACCGGCCACGGCAGCGTGCGCGCGCGCGCGACCTACATCCGCGAGCAGAACAACATCGTGATCACCGCACTGCCCTACCAGGTCAGCCCGAGCAAAGTGATCGAACAGATCGCGCAGCAGATGCGTGCGAAAAAACTGCCTTGGCTGGAAGATCTGCGCGACGAATCGGATCACGAAAATCCGACCCGGATCGTGATGATTCCGCGCAGCAATCGCGTCGATGTCGAACAGCTGATGGGGCATCTGTTCGTCACCACCGATCTGGAGCGCAGCTACCGGGTCAATATGAACGTGATCGGCCTCGACGGCCGGCCGCAGGTCAAGAACCTGAAGATGCTGCTGTCGGAATGGCTGGTGTTCCGCAGCGACACCGTCGTTCGCCGCCTGAAACACCGGCTGGAAAAGGTCGAACGTCGTCTGCATCTGCTGGAAGGCCTGCTGGTCGCCTTCCTCAACCTCGATGAAGTCATCCGCATCATCCGCAGCGAAGACGAGCCCAAGGCCGTGCTGATGGCGCGGTTCGCACTGAGCGAAGACCAGACCGACTACATCCTCGACACCAAGCTGAAACAGCTCGCACGCCTGGAAGAAATGAAGATCCGCGGCGAGCAGGACGAGCTCGCCGCCGAACGCGACAAGCTCATCTCGATCCTCGACAGCAAGTCCAAGCTGAAGAAACTGGTCAAGGACGAGCTCTTGGCCGATGCGAAGAAATTCGGCGATGCGCGCATGTCGCCACTGGTGTCTCGCGAAGCCGCGCAGGCGATCGACGAGACCGAACTGGTGCCCAGCGAACCGATGACCATCGTGCTGAGCGACAAGGGCTGGATCCGTGCGGGCAAGGGTCACGACATCGATGCGGCGGCGCTGAGTTATCGCGACGGCGACGGCCTGCTGTGCGCGGTGCGTGGCCGCAGCACCCAGCAGGTCGCGTTTCTCGACAGCACCGGCCGCAGCTATTCGGCGCTGGCGCATACGCTGCCCTCGGCGCGCGGCAACGGCGAACCGCTGAGCGGCCGCTTCTCGCTGCCGGCAGGCGCCTGTTTCCAGACCATGGCCAGCGGCGACAACGACGCGCGCTTTGTGCTCGCGTCCTCGCACGGTTACGGCTTCGTCACGAAGTTCGAGAACCTCACCGGCCGCAACAAGGCCGGCAAGGCGATGCTGTCGCTCACGCCGGGCTCCAGCGTGCTGCAGCCTGTATTCGCGAAAAATCCCGACACCGACCGCATCGTTGCGGTCACCAGTGCCGGACATCTACGTGCGTTCCCGCCGTCGGAGCTGCCGGAACTCGACAAGGGCAAAGGCACCAAGATCATCGAGATCCCGAAAGCCAAGCGCAGCACCGAGCACGTGATCGCGATCGCGGTCGTGCCGCCCGGCGGCACGCTGTCGGTGAAATCCGGCGCCCGGACGATGTCGCTGTCGTTCAAGGAACTGGAGCCCTACATCGGCGCCCGCGGCAGCCGCGGCGGGCTGCTGTCGCGCGGATGGCAGAAGGTCGATGGCCTGACGGTGGAATGATGGACGCCGAATTCTGGCACCAGCGCTGGCGGGACAACAATATCGGCTTCCATCAAGGACAGCCGGCATCGCTATTGCAGAAACACTGGCCCGCCATCGCAGCGCCTGCAGGAAGCCGTGTGTTCGTGCCGTTGTCAGGCAAATCGGTCGATATGCTTTGGCTCGCATCGCAGGGGCATCGCGTATTGGGCGTCGAGCTTTCGCCGCTCGCGATCGAACAGTTTTTCGCGGAGCATGCACTCGAACCTGAGATCGTCGAATCGCGATACGGCACCCAATACCGTGCAGGCGATATCGAACTGATCTGCGGCGATGTCTTCGCGCTGGACGAAGCCGCCCTCGCCGACTGCGCAGCGGTCTACGACCGGGCCGCATTGGTCGCGTTGCCTCCCGAACTGAGGCAGCGCTATGTCGATGAACTCTACGCACGGCTGCCCATCGGCTGTCGAGGCTTGTTGACGACGCTCGAATACCCGGCGCATGAAAAAGCAGGGCCTCCGTTTTCGGTGACCGAAGCCGAAGTCCGCGAACGCTACGCGCCTCACTGGGCCATCGATCTGCTCGAACGCCGCGATATCCTCTCGACGGAACCTGCATTCATCGACCAGGGCGTGACCGCACTCGACACCTGCGTCTACTGTCTGCAGCACAACGGCTGAAACCGCTCAACCCATACAACCCGTCGGGATGGATCATGAAGAAGTGGTTCAAACGCATCGCGATCACGCTGCTTCTGCTCGTCTTGGCCGGCGCCGGCGCTGGCTGGTGGCTGATGCGCGGCAGCCTGCCGACGCTCGATGGCGAGCTCGCGCTGGATGGGCTGTCCGCGCCGGCGACGATACAGCGCGATGCGCTGGGTGTGGTCACGATCGACGCGGCGAACGAAACCGACGCGATGCGCGCGCTCGGCTACGTGCACGCACAGGAACGTTTCTTCGAGATGGATCTGATGCGCCGCGTCGCTGCAGGCGAGCTGTCGGAGCTGTTCGGCCCGATCGCGATCGAGAAAGACAAGACGCAGCGCGTGCACCGCATCCGCGCACGGGTCGAAGCCGATCTTGCGACCATGATCGCCGACAATCGCCCGCAGCTGCAGGCTTACACCGATGGCGTCAACGCCGGTCTCGCCGCGCTGCGCGTGCGCCCGTGGCCGTATCTGCTGCTGCGCCAGCAGCCGAAGCGCTGGGAACTCGGCGATGCTGCGCTCACCGGTTTCGCGATGTATTTCGACCTGCAGGATGCCGGCAACCAGCGCGAACTGGCTCTGTGGAAGATCAAACCACATCTGCCACCGGCCTTGTTCGCACTGTTGACGCGCGACGGTACGCGCTGGGATGCGCCGCTGATCGGCCGTGCGCGCGGCGATGCGACGCTGCCGACCGCCGACCAGGTCGATCTGCGCAAACTGCCCGGAACACCGGCGAAACGCCATGATCTCGCCGCCGACGACATCGTCCCGGGCAGCAACAATTTCGCGGTCGCGGGCGCGCTCACCGCGGACGGGCGCGCGATCGTCGCCAACGATATGCACCTGGGCCTGCGCGCCCCGAACATCTGGTTCCGCGCGCGCCTGCGCTACGCCGATCCGCGCGCACGGGGCGGAAAAGTCGACATCACCGGCTTCACCCTGCCCGGCCTGCCGCTGGTGGTGGTCGGCAGCAACACGCACGTGGCTTGGGCATTCACCAACAGCTATGTCGATACCGCCGACTGGCGCATCCATACCGACTGCAACGCCCGCGATGCGGACGCATCGACCTGCGTACGGCCGGTGTCGCACGCGGAGATCATCCGCGTCGCCGACAGCGCGCCGGTCGAATTCGAAGTGGAGGAAACGGACTGGGGCCCGGTCTTGCATCGCGAAGGCGACACTTTGTTCGCACTGCGCTGGAACGCGCATCTGAAAGGCGCGCTCGGCTTCGGCGCCACCCGTCTGGCGATGGCGCGTGATCTCGACGATGCGATGGCCATCGTCGACCGCAGCGCGATGCCGACGCAGAATCTGCTGATCGGCGATTCCGGCGGGCGCATCGCGTGGCGGCTGATCGGCCCATTGGCCAAGCGCGAGACAGGCTGCGAACCGATCGCCCCGGATACCGATGCCGCTCAGGCCGGCGCGTGCCCTGCCTGGCAGATCGCGACCGACCGCTCACCGCATGTGATCGACCCCGTCCACCACCGGCTCTGGAGCGCGAACAACCGCACGATGGACGGCGCTGCGCTGGCGCAGGTCGGCGACGGCGGCTATGCCTTCGGCGCACGCGCGCGCCAGATCCGCAACGATCTGTTTTCGCGCAAGACGTTCACGGAGCGCGATCTGCTTGCAGTGCAACTCGACGACCGCGCGGTCTTCCAGACGAACTGGTGGTCGATGCTGCGCGACACCTCCGCGCGCACCAAATCGCCTGCTCTGACCGAATTGGCGGACGCATCGAAGCATTGGGAAGGCCGCGCCAGCGTCGACTCGGTGAGCTATCGCATCGTGCGCGCGTGGCGGCTCGCGGTGCACGCGCGCGTCGCCGAGGGCCTGACCGCGCCGGCGCATGCCGCGCTTGGCGAAACATTCGAGATGCCTGCCTTCCAGCAGTTGGAGGGCACTGTGTGGCCGTTGGTCACACAGCGCCCGCCGCATCTGCTGTCGCGCAAATACAAGTCGTGGGACGCGCTGTTCGAGGACGCCGCGACAGACGTGCGCCTCGAACTGAAGGCGCAGGGCCCACTCGCGCAGCGCACGTGGGGCGAACGCAACACCGCCGCGATCTGCCACCCGTTGGCGAAAGCGATTCCGCTGTTCGGCAAACGCCTGCTGTGCATGCCTGCCGACCCGCTGCCTGGCGATGGGGGCATGCCGCGCGTGCTCACTCCGGACTTCGGCGCATCCGAGCGAATGGTGGTGTCGCCGGGCCATGAAGCCGACGGCATCACCCACATGCCTGGCGGCCAGAGCGGACACCCGCTGTCGCCCTTCTGGGGCGCGGGACACGACGATTGGGTGCATGGACGGCCAACGCCGTTTTTACCAGGCAAGACCCAGTACACGCTTAGACTCGAGCCGAAACTGTAGAAATCGCAGGGCGGACTGAAGCCCGCCGCGAGTTTGCTCATCGGAGATTGGAATGATCGAAACGAATCGGAACACCGTAACGAACGACTTCAGTCCGTCGCGCGATACGATGACGCATACGACCATCAGCCACGCAGGAATCCCAGTAGCGCAGCATTGAACGCCTCCGCGTGGCTGATGTTGCAGCCGTGGGGCGCGTGTTTCAATACACGCAACTCGCTGTGCTCGATCGCCGCATGGGTCAAGGCACCTGAGCCCTCGAACGGCACAATCGCATCGGCGTCACCATGTACAACAAGTGCGGGAATGCTGATGCGCTTCAGGTCGTTGCGGAAATCGGTGGTGCTAAATGCATGCATGCAGCCGAGCGCGGCGACCTGATTCGACTGCAGACACAATCTGATCGCTGATTGCCGCTCACTTTCGTCGACCTGCAGTTCACCGTCGACCGAAAAGAAATTCCGGGTGAATTCATCGAAGTACGCATGCCGGTCGGCCTTCAATCCCGCCGTTTTTTCTTCCGCCTTCCCGGATGTCAGCGGTCCGTGCGGATTGTCAGGCGATTTCATCAGGCATGGCGTCACTGCGGCGGCGAACACCACGCCGCCCAAGCGGTCCTGCCCGTGCAGACTGACGTAACGCGCGACTTCGCCTCCTCCCATCGAAAATCCGACAAGCACCGCATCGCGCAGATCCAGGTCGACGACGAGCCCCGCCAAATCGTTCGCAAGCGTGTCGTAGTCGTAACCATCCTCCGGTTTTTCAGAACGGCCGAAGCCGCGACGGTCGTAGGCGATAACCCGGAAGCCCGCCCCGTGCAGCACGGGAACCTGCGCTGCCCACGACTCGCCGGACAGGGGCCAGCCATGGATCAGAACGACGGGACGTCCGGCACCTCCGGTATCTTGCACGTGCAGTTGCACGCGCCGGGTCCGCTGTCCGTTCGCAGCATCCATCTTTGCAGCATCCATCGTCGACTCCTCGCTCATCGCTGTGGTACGTGAGCGTCGGAGTCTACGCGTGGCCGTTAGAAACAGATTGAATGCGTGCCTACTCTGCAGATTGCACTGTTACCGCGCAATCCGCATGGTTCATGCGGCTGTTGTCGGTGAGTGGTGAACGCCGGCGATCGCACGTCCCGATGGATCCGCTGCATTCGCAAAAGAAGCATCCCACGCGATCGCCGCCGGCGACGAACACGCGATCGACTTGCCGCCGGGCACGGTGTTCGCGCAGCCTGCGCCCGGAAACGCTTCGTCGAAGATCCGCCGATAGAAATACGCTTCCTTCGTCTGCGGTGGGTTGATCGGGAAGCGCTGCTCGGCCGATGAGAAATCCGCATCGCTCACGTGCGCTTCGGCATGCGCTTTCAAACCATCGATCCAGCCGTAGCCGACGCCGTCGCTGAACTGTTCCTTCTGCCGCCAGAGGATTTCATCGGGCAGATAGCCTTCAAAAGCCTCGCGCAGCACCGCTTTCTCCATCCTGCGGGTGTCCGAAGACCTGTCGATCATCTTGCTTTGCGCATCCATCCGCATCGCCACATCGAGGAATTCGGTGTCAAGGAAAGGTACCCGCGCCTCAACGCCCCAGGCCATCATCGACTTGTTCGCGCGCAGGCAGTCGTACAAGTGCAGCGCACCGAGCTTGCGCACGGTCTCCGCATGGAACTCCTCGGCCGACGGCGCCTTGTGGAAGTACAGGTAGCCGCCGAACAACTCGTCCGACCCCTCGCCCGAGAGCACCATCTTGATCCCCATCGAACGGATCCGGCGCGCGAGCAGGAACATCGGTGTCGACGCGCGGATCGAGGTGACGTCGTACGTCTCGATGTGCCGGATCACCTCCGACAGCGCATCGATCCCTTCGTCGA
>JANLSB010000196.1:0-1926 GCA_031362125.1 Lysobacterales bacterium
TCTCCGGCTGCGGTTCGATATCGATGCGGCTGAAGTAATCCAGACCGCTCAGCGATTTGCGCAGACGGTCGAGACGGCCCTGATGGTAGTAGTCGCCTTCTTTCCAGTACACGAATTCGCGCAGCAGCGATTCGCGGATGATCGGCTGCGGCGTCTGCTCGAAGACGACCTCGCCCATCGCGTAGCGCTCGCCGCTGTTCCATCGCAGATCGATGTCGGCGGCCTTTTCGGCGCGCGTCACTTCGACCCTGCGCGCGGCGAAATCGGCGTCGAAGTAACCGCGTTCGGCGAGACGACGGGTGATGAAGGCCTTGCTCTGCTCGTAGCGGGCGTGCTCGAAGACATCGCCGACCTTCGGCGAGAAGGCGTCGAGTTCTTCCTTCAGATAGCGATCGTCGTCGCCGCCGCCTTCGATCGCGACCTTGGCGCTGCGCACCCGCACCGGCTCACCGGCACGCACCTTGATGGTCACGCTGACCGGCGCATCCTCGGCGAGCGCCGCGCCCGCGCCGCTTTCGGTGATGGTGATCTCGGGCGAGTAGTAACCGAACGGCTCCAGCGCCTCGCGGGTTTCGTCTTCGGCCACGCGCAGCAGGTATTCGAGCCGCGCATCCGATACTTGCTTACCGAGGGCATCCTCAAGCGACAGCGCGGTGCGCACGTTGGTGGTCATCGCCTCGTCGAGACCGTCGATGCGCACATCGGAGATCTTCGCCGCGTGCACGACGCCGCAGAACGTCAGCAACACTGCGGCGATGGCGGGGCGGGTGGCGGGTGGCATCGCGACAGGATACCCGCAGCCGCCGGACCCTCGGTGAATGTCGGCGTACCCGCACCGTATCGGCCATGCGATCGTGCAAATCGCTGCGCGGCACCGTGGGCCGTTTCAATCGATCGAGGCGCGGTCCGTCACGCTCAGGGCGCAGCGTCCGCCGAGGCCAAGTTGCCGCCGCCATACTTCTTCATGCAGGCCTTGATCGGGCCTTCGTCCTTCACCGACACCGGCCAGAGGCGGCCCGGATCCGACGGCGCATGGTTCGCCACCAGCGAATAGCGCATGCAGGGTTTCATCTCCAGCGTGAACGGCAATGTCGGCAATTCGCCGTATTTGCCGCGCTTCAAGCTGGCCACTTTCAGCCGCTGCGCGCCCGGCGGCAGTTTGTAGAGCGAGGTGGTATCGATGTCCATGGCGCCGTTGATCGAGACCAGCATCACATCGTATTCGCCGAGATCGTCATCGGCGATGCTGTCGACGCGGATCTCCGCCCAGGGTTGGTCTTTGCCGGCCATGGCCGATGGCGCGGTCCCTGTGCCGACGAGCGCAGCCGCCAGCAGCAGCCAGAAAGAACGGTTCAACATAAGGGCAATACAGTGGTTCGGAGGCGACATTCTGCCGGGTCGAGATGACAGAACGCCGCACGCGGGATGTCATCGTGGCGGCGGGTGTTCGAAACTGCGATCGCGAGGCGATCTCTCGCAGGCACACCTCTTCATCCCCGCACGCGGCGAGAGGGAAGAGCGAAGCGAGCGAAGGGTGAAGGAACGATCAGACGGACAGATGCTCGATCGCGGCGACGCTGCCCAGGCGGTCGGCGAGGCGCTGCAGCAGGGCGAGGCGATTGCCGCGCACGGCCGCGTCTTCGGCGTTGACCATCACCTTGTCGAAGAAGATGTCGACCTCCGGGCGCAGACGCGCGAGACGGCCGAGGACGGCGACATAGTCGCGGGTCTTCAGCGCGTCGTCGGTGTCGGCGATGGCCTGCTCTACCGCGGCGTGCAGATCGCGTTCGGCGTCTTCGGCGAACAGCGCGGTGTCGACCGTGGTCGGAATCGCGATGTCGGCTTTCTTCAGGATGTTGCGGATGCGTTTGTTGGCCGCGGCCAGCGCCGGCGCTTCGGGCAGCTTGGCGAATTCGGCGATGGCTT
>JANLSB010000217.1:0-12779 GCA_031362125.1 Lysobacterales bacterium
CGAACAAAAAAACCGCGCTTATTCCGTTCATCACGGCGGGCGATCCATCACTCGATTCGACCTTGCCGACGATGCATGCGCTGGCAGACGCCGGTGCCGACGTGATCGAACTCGGCGTGCCGTTTTCCGACCCCATGGCCGACGGTCCGACCATCCAGCGCAGCTCCGAACGCGCGTTGGCTCGAGGCGCTGGGCTCACGTTCGTGTTCGAGGCGGTGCGCCAGTTTCGCACCGTCGACTCCGGGACACCGGTGGTGCTGATGGGCTATCTCAACCCGGTCGAGATCCGCGGCTACGCGCGTTTTGCAGAAGAGGCCGCTGCAGCCGGGGTCGACGGGCTGCTGGTGGTCGACCTGCCGCCGGAAGAGGCCCACGACCTGCGTATCGCGATGCGCGCACACGACCTTTCGCTGATCCTGCTGGCCTCGCCGACCACGCCGGACAAGCGGCTGGACCGGCTGTGCGCCGATGCCGAAGGCTATCTCTACTACGTCAGCTACGCTGGCGTGACCGGCGCAGACCGCCTCGACGCCGGGGATGCCAGTGACCACCTCGAGACTATCCGTGCCCGTGCCGGGGTGCCGGTGGTCGCCGGTTTCGGCATCAAGGATGCTGCCAGCGCCGCCGCCATGGCCCGAATGGCCGAGGGCGTGGTGGTCGGCAGCGCATTGGTGGCCGCGCTGGCGGAAGCGACCGATCCGACTGACGCCGCAGTGCGGGCCCGGGTGTTTCTTGCACCGCTGCGGGCCGCGCTCGACGCCGGCTGACCAGCCCAGCTGGCCTGCACCATGCGGCAGCGAAGGGAGTAAACGGACCAGTCTTGTTAGACTGCTCCGCTCAGGCCCCGGGCCGCCTACGATTACGAAACTGAACGATGTCTTGGCTCAAGAAACTGATGCCCGTCAGCATCCGCACGGAAAGGGGTGCCTCCCGCAAGCGCAGCGTGCCCGAAGGGCTCTGGGAGAAATGCGACGGCTGCAGCGCAGTGCTGTACCGCCAAGAGCTGGAGGACAATCTCGAGGTCTGTCCGAAATGCGCCTTCCACATGCCGATCCGTGCTCGCGCCCGGCTCGCGGCTTTCCTTGATGGTGCCATCGGTACCGAAATCGGCGCGGAACTTGGCCCGACCGATGTTCTGAAGTTCAAGGACCAGAAGAAATACGTCGACCGCATCAAGTCCAGCCAGAAGGCGACCGGTGAGCGGGACGCGTTGATTGTCATGGAAGGCGCGCTGCGTCAGCGTCCGATCGTGGCCGCTGCTTTCGATTTCGCATTCATGGGCGGCTCGATGGGGTCGGTGGTCGGGGAACGCTTTGCCCGTGGCGCCGAGCGCGCCCGGGACATCGGCGCGCCCTTCGTCTGCTTTTCCGCCAGCGGTGGCGCGCGCATGCAGGAGAGCCTGTTCTCGCTGATGCAGATGGCCAAGACATCGGCTGCCCTGGGTCGGCTGCGCGCGGCGGGCTTGCCGTACATCTCGGTCATGACACACCCGACCACTGGCGGCGTGTCCGCGTCGTTCGCGATGCTCGGCGACATCAACATGGCCGAACCCGGCGCGCTGATCGGCTTCGCCGGCCCGCGTGTGATCGAACAGACCGTGCGCGAGAAGTTGCCGGAAGGCTTCCAGCGCCCGGAATTCCTGCTCGACCACGGTGCCATCGACCAGATCTGCGACCGCCGCGAATTGCGCGAACGGATCGCCCGGCTCGTCGCGATGATGATGCGTCTGCCCGAACCGGAAGACGATGCGGTGGTGGAAGGCTGAGGGCGGAAACCACTGCCATTTTGCGTTATTCGCGTTTATAAGCGTGTTGTCATTGCTGGGCGCAGTGGGAATTGGCTTGTCGCTGTGGTTGGCGCAGCCGATGGACAGCCGCTCACAGCCGTTTCCGGGTCGGGTTGCGACAGGCGATGGGCAACGTCAGCTTCTAGCGGAACGGGTGGGCTTTGTCGTCTGACCTGCAACCGAAGGCCAGTGGGCACTGCAAAATACGTTCGGTGTGTGGATCAGCTGAAGTGCCGATCAGTTCCGTTTGGCACCGGTTGCGATCCAAACGAATTCAGGGGTTCAAACAGGCATGACAAGAAAATACTTCGGCACCGACGGTATCCGCGGCAGGGTCGGCGAGGGCGTGATCTCGGCGGACTTCGTCCTGCGCCTCGGCAACGCCTACGGCCATGCCCTGCGCAGTGCGGTCCACCATGTCGACGAAAAAAACGGCGACGAGTGGCGCAAGCCGATGGTCGTGATCGGCAAGGACACGCGCATCTCCAACTACATGTTCGAAGCCGCGCTGGAGGCGGGGCTGGTCGCGGCCGGTGTCGACGTGCAGTTGATGGGGCCGATGCCCACGCCGGCGGTGTCGCACCTCACCCGTTCGCTCGGTGCCGACGGCGGTATCGTCATCAGCGCCTCGCACAATCCGCACTACGACAACGGCATCAAGTTCTTCTCGGCCGAGGGCGAAAAGCTCGACGATGCCACTGAGCTGGCGATCGAAGCCGCGCTGGAGAAGCCCTTCAGCACCGTGCCGTCCGACCAGCTCGGCAAGGCCGTTCGTACCCGCGACACCATCGGCCGCTATGTCGAAGCCTGCAAAAGCTCGGTGCCTCGGCGCTTCGACCTCGGCGGCATGAAGATCGTGGTCGATTGCGCCCACGGCGCCACCTACCAGATCGGGCCGCTGGTGCTGCGCGAGCTGGGCGCGCAGGTCGAGGCCATCGGCGTCGATCCCAACGGCGTCAACATCAACGATGGCGTCGGTTCGACCTACCCGGAAACGCTGGTCGCGCGCGTGCTGGCCAGCGGCGCCGATCTCGGCATCGCCTTCGACGGCGACGGCGACCGGCTGATGTTCGTCGACAGCGACGGCAACGTCCGCGACGGTGACGATCTGCTCTACGTGCTCGCCACCGACTGGCAGGCCACTGGCCGCCTGCACGGCCCGGTGGTCGGTACGCTGATGACCAATTTCGGACTGGAGCGGGCGTTCGCCGAGCGCGGGATCGAATTCCTGCGCACCAGGGTCGGCGATCGCTACGTCCATCAGGCCTTGCTGGAGCGCGCCGGAGTGCTCGGCGGCGAAACCTCAGGACATCTGCTGTGTCTGGACCGGGTCAGTTCCGGCGACGGCATCATCAGTGCCCTGCAGGTGCTGGAAGTGCTGCGACGGCGCGGCCAGACCTTGCAGCAGATCCTCGCGGGCTTCGGCAAAGTGCCGCAGAAGACCGTGAATGTGAAGGTTGCCGGCGGCAGCAGGCCGGCCGAGGCTGAAAGCGTGAAATCGGCGCTGGCCGAGGCCCAGGCAGCGGTGCAGGGCAGGGGGCGAGCATTCCTCCGTCCTTCCGGCACCGAGCCGGTAGTGCGGGTGACGGTGGAGGCCGAAGACGCGGCGCTGATGCAGGGCATCCTCGACCGCCTCGCCGAGGCGGTCCGCGCCGCCGTTTGATCGCAATCAACGCCCGCCGCTGTCACTGCTGCCATCATTCGGCAACTTGTATGCCGACCCCGTCCGGCAGCGATAATCTAGATGACGAACTCCAGGACGATAGAACGACATGAGCCAAGCTTCCGCCCCGAACATTCCGACCCTCGATATCCGCCGCTACACCGATTCTGTGGACAGCCGGGACCGCGACGCTTTCGTCGCTGAACTCGGCGCGGCCTACCGCGAATGGGGTTTCGCCGGCATCCGCGGTCACGGCATTCCGCAAGATCTGATCGACGGTGCCTACGATGTGTTCGTACAGTTCTTCGCGTTGCCCGAAGCGGTGAAGAAGCGCTATTACGTCGCCGGCAGTGGCGGTGCGCGGGGCTACACGCCGTTCGGCGTGGAAACCGCGAAGGATTCGAAATACTTCGATCTCAAGGAGTTCTGGCACATCGGCCGCGAAATTCCAGACGATTCCAAGTATCGCGATGTGATGCCGCCGAATCTCTGGCCTGCGGAAGTGCCTGGCTTCCACGGGCGTGGCTATGCGTTGTATCAGGCGCTCGATGCGCTGGGTTCGCGGGTGCTGTCGGCGCTGGCGCTGCACATCGGACTGCCGGAGCACTATTTCGCCGACAAGACCGACTTCGGCAACTCGATCCTGCGCCCGATCCACTATCCGCCGATCACCGCCGACGATATTCCGAACGTCCGTGCCGGTGCGCACGAAGACATCAACCTGATCACGTTGCTCGTCGGCGCCAGCGCTGCAGGCCTCGAAGTGAAGTCCAAACAGGGCGAGTGGGTGCCGTTCACCTCCGACGCCGACACCATCGTGGTCAATATCGGCGACATGCTGCAGCGGCTGACCAACCACGTGTACCCGTCGACCACCCATCGCGTCGTCAACCCGCCGGGCGAGCAGGCGCGCAAGCCGCGCTATTCGACGCCGTTTTTCCTGCATCCGAACCCGGATTTTCTGATCGACGTGCTGCCCAGCTGCGTGACCGCCAACAACCCGAGCCGCTATCCCGAAGCCATTACCGCACACGGGTATCTCTTGGAACGCCTGAAGGAAATCAAGCTCGCTTGACAGATACGAGGTAGAGCACTGCCGCATAGCGGCACAGCTTGCGGGAATCGGTGTGTGGCCGCGGCTCGCATTCGTCGATCCCCACCATCTGTATGCAGTTGTGGTTCAAACGCGCATTCGCGTCGCCCGTGTCGCCAAGCCAGAGGCGTTTCGCGCCGGTCGCTCGCATCACCTGTGTTTCGACCAGCCCCAGTTCTTCAGGCTCCAAGCCGGGGATCACCCGCATCCCGGGCCAGCTTTCGGGTTTGAACGGGTAGCCTTCGATCCAGTCGGTGCGCGACAGGCAGCGACTGCGTACCTCGCCGGCCTGCGAGGATGTCGTCGAACACCCAGTAGTCGCGGCCTTCGGTGGGTTTGCGGTAGGGCAATACAGGCAGCCGCTGCGGCGGCGGAGCGGGTCTGAAGTTCATGGCTGAACTGTAGCCGGTCTTTTCCTGCGGGGCCGTTGTGGCTCAGTCGCTGTCGCGGAACTCCTTGCTGCGGCTGGTCACCAGCGATCGCGCCAGGCCGTCCGGCAGGTATTTCGAGATGCTCGCGATCAGCCGATTGGCGCGCCCGGTCACGTGGCGGGAATGGCCCCGTTCCACTGCGTCCAGTCCGAGCCTGGCGACGCTGTCGGCATCGAGCCAAAGGAGTTTCGGCAGCTTCGACACGCGTTCGCGCATGCCGTTGATATCGTGGAACTCGGTGTATGTGAAGCCAGGGCACAGCGCACAGACATGCACGCCCTTCGCCTGCATTTCCATTGCCAGACACTCCGAAAATCGGATCAAAAACGCTTTGGTCGCGCCGTATAGGGTGTGACCGGCAGAGGCCGGTACCAGACCGGCGAGCGAGGCCACGTTGATGATCCGGCCATAGCCGGCGGCTTCCATCGCCGGGAGGAATCGATGGGTCAGTTCGCAGACGCTCGTGAGCATCACCTGCAGCGAATCCGCATGGGTCTTCCAATCCGCCGACAGATAGCGTCCTGGCACGCCATAGCCGGCGTTGTTCACCAGATGCGCGACGTGCAGTCCGCGGGAGATGATCTCGGTGTGCAGGGCAGTCGGCGCGCCCGGGTCGGCCAGATCGGCTGCGAGGGTCACGACATCGACTTGCGTACCGAGCTCCGCGGCCAGAGCCTCCAGGCGTTCGGTGCGGCGTGCTGTGAGGATCAGCGGCACGCCTCGACGGGCATATTCGCGGGCTATGGCGGCTCCGATGCCGCTGGATGCACCGGTCACCAGGGCGTATCCGTGTGTCTTCGGACTCATTCCGTTCTCTCTTTGAATGGACGACCAAGCATACCCTGCCGTTCTCTCTTTGATTGACAGCCATGCGTGCCTGCGTGCCCGGGGACGGTCCGTCATCGGCTATTCTGTCGGACCTCGCTTTGGAGCAGGTCATGCGTCGCAACATCGTTGCTGGAAACTGGAAGCTGCATGGCAGCAAGGCGTTCGCCGCCGAGCTGATCACCGAGATCACCGCAGGCCTGCCAGCACCCGGGGTCGACGTGGTTGTGCTGCCCCCGCTGCCTTATCTCGGCGAGCTGATCGAAGACTTCGAGGGGCAGGACGTGCTGTTCGGCGCCCAGGATGTCAGCGCCAACGAGAAAGGCGCCTATACCGGTGAGGTATCGGCCGGGATGTTGGTCGATATCGGCGCCCGCTACGGTCTGGTCGGCCATTCCGAGCGACGTCACTACCACGCCGAGAGCGACGCCCTGGTCGCGCGGAAGTTCCTCGCAGCCAAGCATGCCGGGCTGGTGCCGATCCTCTGCGTCGGCGAATCGCTGCACGAGCGCGATGCCGGACAGACCGAGTACCGGATCGAGACCCAACTTGCCGCGATCTTCGAGCTTGCCGGCGCACAGGCATTCGTTGGTGCGGTGGTCGCCTACGAGCCGGTTTGGGCGATCGGAACAGGCAAGACAGCGACCCCGGCCCAGGCCCAGGCCGTCCACGCTTTCATTCGTGGCGAAGTCGCGGCGCGCGATGCTACAATTGCCGACTTGTTGCCCATCCTTTATGGGGGCAGCTGCAAGCCGGACAACGCGGCCGAGCTGTTCGCACAGCCCGACGTGGATGGTGGATTGATCGGCGGCGCCTCGCTGGTGGCGTCCGATTTTCTCGCCATCGTCGCGGCCGCACGGGCCTGATGCTTCCGGTTCCGCGCGGACTTCGCGCTGTCGGTCCCGCACCCACTTCTTACGAGCGCCAACGATGTTGTTGATCCTCAATGTGATTTACGTGTTGGTCGCGATCGCCATGATCGCGCTGATTCTTATGCAACGTGGCGCCGGTGCGCAGGCGGGCTCGGGCTTCGGCGCCGGTGCTTCCGCCACGGTGTTCGGCTCGCGCGGCTCGTCGAACTTCCTGTCCAAGTCGACCAAGTGGCTCGGAATCCTGTTTTTTGCCGCGGCCCTGTTCATGGCTTGGAATGCGACCCATAAAGCCAAGCCGAAGGCCGTCTCGGAACAGGACCTGGGCGTGATGTCGCAGACGGCGGTGCCGAAGGCCGATCAGAAGGGGGCTGCCGTACCGGCGGCGCCTGCCAAGCCCGTTCAGAAGGCGGTTCCGCAGGCCATCCCGGCCGAGCCGAAGCAGTCGCTGCCAGGCGCACGTGAGCCAACGCAGGAGCCGCCCGTTTCGACCCCGGCCAAACCGGCACCGACGGGAGGCTGAGAGGCTGATCGGTACGCAACAGACGCGTTCGGCCTAGGCTTCGTGCCTTGCCCGAAGTGGCCGACGCGCACCGCATGGTGGCGCTTCGGCAAGCGATGACGATCAGCGCCTGGGTATTCAGATCCGGCTGCTCGATTTGAATCGAAAGTGATGCGACTTTTGCTCGGCATCCTTTACAATGACGCGGCTTCGCGAGCGCACCTCGCGGAATCGCACCATTGCCCAGATGGCGGAATTGGTAGACGCACTACCTTGAGGTGGTAGCGACGTAAGTCGTGGGGGTTCGAGTCCCCCTTTGGGCACCAATCAACGAGCTCCTGCATGGAAGCATGGGCTTTTTCGATCCAGGGAAGGCGGGCGTCAGCGATGGCGTCCAACCGGGGTTCTCCGTGAGATCCGCACCTGTCGAACGGATCTGCGAAGAGTCGGGGGCCAAGCACGGCGCATTCGCGGTCGTTCTTGGCAACAGTCGCGGCGACGCGGCGCGCTTACACACGATACGTCGACACAACTCAACGCCGAGAGAACTGAAGTGCTGGCCGAATATCTGCCGACCCTGCTGTTTCTGATCGTTGCCACCGGCATAGGCATCGCGCTGATCGTCGTCGGCAATTTCCTTGGCCCCAAGCGCTTCGATGCAGAAAAGCTGTCGCCCTACGAGTGCGGCTTCAATGCGTTCGAGGACGCGCGCATGCGCTTCGACGTGCGCTACTACCTCGTCGCGATCCTGTTCATCGTCTTCGATCTTGAAATCGCCTTCGTCTATCCGTGGGCGCTGGTGTTCCGCGAGCTCGGCGTGTTCGGTCTGATCGAAATGGGCGTGTTCCTCGGACTGCTGCTGATCGGTTTCATTTACGTCTGGAAGAAGGGTGCGCTGGAATGGGAGTGATTTCGTTGCCCATACGCCGGATCGGGCATCCTGCCGCGACCGTCGCACAAGCGCCCGCGGCCAAGCCGCGTTCGTTTGCCGCGACGAAAATCTCCGGTTTCGCCGCGGCGGCATATCCCTGTGCCGATGCTGTCGCTGATGCAGAGGTCTGCTGAAATGGGCGTCACCAATACCATCCAGAAAATCGCGGACTTCGCGAACAACCCGATCCCGGAAGGGCGGCTTGACGATATCCT
The DNA here is from genome assembly GCA_031362125.1 of Lysobacterales bacterium. GTDB lineage: Bacteria > Pseudomonadota > Gammaproteobacteria > Xanthomonadales > Xanthomonadaceae > Lysobacter_I. The sequence continues at coordinate 8,316 of JANLSB010000217.1, forward strand.
GCGGCCCGAAAGCCTGCTCTCTGCGGACGGCAATCCCCTACTGGAGCACGGCTTCGTCACCACCAGTTTCGACGTGCTCTGGAACTGGGCACGCACTGGCTCGATGTGGCCGATGACGTTCGGTCTGGCCTGCTGCGCCGTTGAAATGATGCACGCTGGCGCCGCGCGTCTTGACCTGGACCGCTACGGCGTGGTGTTCCGCCCGTCGCCGCGCCAGTCCGACGTGATGATCGTCGCCGGTACGCTGGTCAACAAGATGGCTCCGGCGCTGCGCAAGGTCTATGACCAGATGCCGAATCCGAAATGGGTGATCTCGATGGGCAGCTGCGCCAACGGTGGCGGCTACTATCACTATTCCTATTCGGTGGTCCGCGGCTGCGACCGCATTGTCCCGGTCGATGTCTACGTCCCCGGCTGTCCGCCGACCGCCGAAGCGCTGGTCTACGGCATCCTGCAGCTGCAGAAAAAAATCCGTCGCGGCACCAATTTCGGCGACAACATCCAGGGTGTCCGCTGACATGGCCGGTACCGCCTTCGTCGAGCGCCTGCGCGCGCGCTTCCCGCACGCCATCGTCGTCGTCGCCGAACCGCGCGGCGAAGTCGGCATCGAATTCCCGAATGGCGACTGGCACGCCGGTTGCCAAGCGCTGCGCGACGAGTTCGGATTCGAATCGCTGGTCGATCTGTGCGGCGTCGATTATCTCGGATACGGCAGCGATGAGTGGGACACCGATGTGTCTTCGGAAGGGTTCAGCCGTGGCGTCGAGGGCCGTGGCGTCGGTCGCTTCAAGTACGGCGAGACCACGACCCGGCAGACCCAGGGGCTCGAAGGCCAGGCCATCGAATCCGTGCCGCAGCGGCGCTACGCCGCAGTCGTGCAGCTGTTGTCGGTGCAGCACAACCGTCGATTGCGGGTCAAGGCTTACGCGCCGAACGATGATCTGCCGATCGTGGCTTCGCTCACCGATGTGTGGCCGGTCTCCAACTGGTTCGAGCGCGAGGCGTTCGATCTGTTCGGCATCATTTTCGAAGGCCACCCGGATCTGCGCCGGATCCTCACCGACTACGGCTTCGTCGGCCACCCGTTCCGCAAGGATTTTCCGCTGATCGGCAACGTCGAAGTGCGCTATGACGAAGAGAAGAAGCGCGTGATCTACGAACCCGTCACTTCGGTCGAGCCGCGCGTCGGCGTGCCGCGCGTGATCCGTGACGATGCGCGCTATGCCACAGCCTCGGGTGAGTCGGCTGCGCGCAAGGCGGAGGCAACGAAATGACGACTGCGCACGCGGCCGGTGAGGCTTTCGCCAGCAATGCAGCCGAATCCAGACAGGAGATCCGCAACTACACCTTGAATTTCGGCCCGCAGCATCCGGCCGCGCACGGTGTACTGCGCCTCATTCTCGAAATGGACGGTGAAATCGTCCAGCGCGCAGATCCGCACGTGGGCCTGCTGCATCGCGGCACGGAGAAGCTCGCCGAATCCAAACCGTTCAACCAGTCGATCGGCTATATGGATCGTCTGGACTACGTGTCGATGATGTGCAACGAGCATGCCTATGTTCGTGCGATCGAAACCCTGATGGGGATCGAGGCGCCTGAGCGTGCGCAGTGGATCCGCACGATGTTCGACGAGATCACCCGCATCCTCAATCATCTGATGTGGGTCGGTTCGAACGGGCTCGATCTCGGCGCGATGGCGGTATTCCTCTATGCCTTCCGCGAGCGCGAAGAGCTGATGGACGTGTACGAGGCGGTCTCCGGCGCGCGCATGCATGCGGCCTATTACCGGCCGGGCGGCGTGTATCGCGATCTGCCGGAAAAAATGCCGCAATACCGTGAATCGCCGTGGCGCAAGGGCGGCAAGCTCAAGCGCTTCAACGAGTGGCGCGAAGGTTCGATGCTGGATTATCTGGAAGCCTTCACCCACGACTTCCCGGCGCGCGTCGACGAATACGAAACCCTGCTGACCGACAACCGCATCTGGAAACAGCGCACCGTCGGCATCGGCGTGATTCCGCCGGAGCAGGCGCTGGCCTGGGGCATGACAGGTCCGATGATCCGCGGCTCGGGTATCGCCTGGGATCTGCGCAAGAAGCGGCCGTACGCGAAGTACGCGGAAGTCGATTTCGATATCCCCGTCGGAGTGAAGGGAGACTGCTACGACCGTTATCTGGTCCGCATCGCGGAAATGCGTGAGTCCACCCGTATCGTCCAGCAGTGCGTGAAGTGGCTGAAGGCGAACCCTGGTCCGGTGATGATCGACAACTACAAGGTCGCACCGCCGAGTCGCGAATCCATGAAGGACGACATGGAGGCGCTGATCCATCACTTCAAACTCTTCACTGAAGGGTACTGCGTTCCGGTCGGCGAAACCTACTGCGCCGTGGAAGCACCGAAGGGTGAATTCGGCTGTTATCTGGTCTCCGATGGTGCCAACAAGCCGTTCCGCGTGCATCTGCGCGCGCCGGGTTTCGCCCATCTGTCGTCGATGGACACGATCGTGAAGGGCCACATGCTGGCCGACGTGGTCGCGATGATCGGCACCTACGACATCGTGTTCGGCGAAATCGATCGCTGAGGGCGCAGACAAAAATGAAAGCGACTGGAAATTTCGAAGCCTGCCGCAACGTCGACCCGATGGTCGCGTTGAACGACAAGACGCGGGCGCATATCGATCACTGGCTGGCCAAATTTCCGCCGGATCGCAAACGCTCGGCGGTGCTGCAGGGCCTGCATGCCGCGCAGGAGCAGTACGCCGGGTGGTTGACCGTCGAACTGATCGCTGCGGTGGCGAAGTATCTCGATCTGCCGCCGGTGTGGGCTTACGAGGTCGCCACCTTCTACTCGATGTTCGAGACCGAGAAAGTCGGCCGCCACAACGTCGCGTTCTGCACCAACATCAGCTGTTGGCTCAACGGCGCCGAGGATCTGGTCGCGCATGCCGAGAAGAAGCTCGGTTGCAAGCTGGGTGAATCGTCCGCGGACGGCCGCGTGTTCCTGAAACGCGAAGAAGAATGTCTCGCGGCCTGCTGCGGCGCGCCGATGATGGTCATCAACGGTCATTACCACGAGCAGCTCGACGTTGCGAAAGTCGACGCGCTGCTCGATGGCTTGAAATAAGGTCAGGGGCGACGAGATGGCACATCACGGCTCTAACATGCATGGCTCCCACGCCACCGGTCCCGTCGGCCCCGCGCCGAAGGAGCACCAGGTCGTCTACACCACGCTGCATTTCGACACGCCCTGGTCGTACGAAAACTATCTGAAAACCGGCGGTTACAGCGCGCTGCGCAGGATCATCGAAGACAAGATTCCGCCGGAACAGGTCATCGAAATGGTGAAGGGTTCCGGGCTCCGTGGCCGTGGCGGCGCGGGCTTTCCCACCGGGCTGAAGTGGAGCTTCATGCCCAAGGGCAGCGGCATGCAGAAGTACATCCTCTGCAATTCGGACGAATCCGAGCCGGGCACCTGCAAGGATCGCGACATCCTGCGCTTCAATCCGCATTCGGTGATCGAAGGCATGGCCATCGCCTGCTATGCCACGGGTTCGACGGTTGCCTACAACTATTTGCGCGGCGAATTCCATCACGAGCCTTTCGAGCATCTGGAAGAAGCCACTGCCGACGCCTACAAACATGGCTGGCTGGGCAAGAACGTGCTCGGCAGCGGAGTCGATATCGACATCTACAACGCGCTCGGTGCCGGTGCCTATATCTGCGGCGAAGAAACCGCGTTGATGGAATCGCTGGAAGGCAAGAAAGGCCAGCCGCGCTTCAAACCACCGTTTCCGGCCAATTTCGGTCTGTACGGTCGTCCGACCACGATCAATAACACCGAAACCTTCGCATCGGTACCGGCGATCCTGCGTAATGGCGCCGAGTGGTTTCTCAATCTTGGCAAACCGAACAATGGAGGCCCGAAGATTTTTTCGGTGTCCGGCCATGTCGCCAAGCCAGGCAATCACGAAGTCCGCCTCGGTATTTCCTTCGCCGAGCTGCTGGACATGGCCGGCGGCATGCGCCCTGGGCGCACCTTGAAGGCGGTGATTCCGGGCGGTTCGTCGATGCCGGTGTTGCCGGCGGAGACCATGATGTCGCTAACCATGGATTACGACGCGATTCAGAAGGCCGGTTCGGGCCTCGGTTCGGGCGCGGTGATCGTGATGGACGATACCGCCTGCATGGTCCGCGCCTGTCAGCGCATCGCGCGCTTCTATTTCAAGGAAAGCTGCGGCCAGTGCACGCCATGCCGCGAAGGCACCGGCTGGATGTACCGATTGCTGACCCGCATCGGCGACAAAAAAGCGACGATGGAGGATCTGAACATGCTGCGCGCCGCGGCCGGACAAATCGAAGGGCACACGATCTGCGCGTTCGGCGAAGCCGCCGCGTGGCCGGTGCAGGGGTTCTTGAGCCATTTCTGGAACGAATTCGAATACGCGATCGTGCACAAGCGTTTCCTGGT
>JANLSB010000282.1:0-3071 GCA_031362125.1 Lysobacterales bacterium
GCTAAAAGCCAGCGGCCCCATCGCCATCGGCGTATCTTGAAGCGGAATCCATACCACCAGATTGACTGGCGAACTAATCGGCCAATAGTACTGATCTGCGTGCGCCGGGGTGATGCCGCCGCCGGGCTCTTTGTACAGCGACTGATCGTGATACAGGCGCACGCCCTGCACCTGCAAGAGTTCGGCAGCGATCTGCGCCAATCGCCGCCCCATCACGAACCGGCCCACAAGTGGGCTCTGTTCCCACAGATTCATCACCTGCAGGAAGGCGCGATCGTAAGTGCTGCGTTCTTCCAGCGGCCGGCGTTCGGTGTTGAGATCGATCGTGAGCCGGGTGATCTCGCGGCCATAGTGCGCCAGTGTGTCGGCATCGAAGACTTCCTTGAGCTTGATGAAACCATCGCGAGCGAAGCATGCGATCTGTTCGGCGCTGAGGACATAGGCGTTTTCGAGTGCGTTCATTTCGGGCTCGAATGATCGACGGCAATCCACACGGCGCCGCCCGGCATAAACAGATGCAGGTCGTGATGCAGCGCGCCGCCGTATTGCCATACGGGCGTGTCGGGAAGATCTTCGGGAATGGGTATCGCCTGGCCATCCGCAGACAGATTGAATGCAGCCCACAGCGTGTGCGATGCGCAGCGTCGACGCAGCAAAAGCGTGGCGTCATCCGCATGACGGATCTCCAGATCGCCATCGCGCAGTGCGGGATATTGGCGACGAAGGACGATCAATCGCCGCGTGGTGTGCAGCATCGATCGTGTGTCCGCCTGCTGGCGATCCACGGCCAGCGGCACATGCGCATGATCCACCGGCAACCACGGCGTACCTGTGCTGAAGCCGGCGTTCGGCGCCTCGGCCTGCCACGGCATCGGCGTGCGGCAACCATCGCGACCCGGGCGGAGCGGCCAGTTCGCGATGCCGAACGGATCCTGCATCTTCTCGAACGGAATCCCGCTTTGGGTCAGACCCAATTCTTCGCCCTGATACAGAAAGATCGTGCCGCGCAGGCACAGCAGCAGCGCCATCCAGGTCTCGGGCGCGATCGCGCCAGGGTCATTCGCAGAGATCGCCTGCGCGCCGAAATCGAACGTGCGCGCAGCACCTGCGCCCCAGCGCGACGCGACGCGTGGTGCATCGTGGTTCGAGAACGCCCAGCTCGGCCAACCGTCGCTGTTCTGCCAATGCTCCAGCTGCGCCGCCACCGCTGCCGCATTCGGCCGTGCGCCGAGAAAACCGAACGAATAGGCCGTGTGCAGGCGTCGATCGCCACTGGTGTAGTCCTGCATCGTCCGCAGCGCATCGACACCGCCGATCTCGCCCACCGCCATCCGTTCGCCGTGGCCGTAGGCATCCATCGATGCGCGCAGCCGTTCGAGAAACGCCAGCGTCTCCGGCTGATCGGCGTTGTACACATGCTGCTGCATCAACACCGGCGATTCGCCCGCGCGTTCCGGCGGCAGCGGCGGGTTGTCGCGCAACAGACGGTCATGGAAGTAGAGATTCGCGGTGTCCAGGCGGAAACCATCGACGCCGCGATCGAGCCAGAACCGCGCGATGTCGAGCACCGCCTCCTGCACCGCAAGGCAATGGAAATTCAGATCCGGCATCTGCGGCAGGAAGTTGTGCAGATGGTATTGCCGGCGCCGCGGCTCCCAGCGCCAGGCCGGGCCGCCCATCCAACTTTGCCAGTTGTTCGGCGCGCTGCCGTCGGGCTTGGCGTCCGCCCAGACGTACCAGTCGGCCCTGGGGTTGTCGCGACTGCTGCGGCTTTCGACGAACCATCGATGCTCGGCGGCGGTGTGGCTCCAGACCTGATCGATCAACACCTTCAGCCCGAGCGCATGTGCGCGCGCCAGCAAGACATCGACATCCGCCAAGGTGCCGAAGCGCGGATCGACGCCGCAGTGATCGCTGACGTCGTAGCCGAAATCGCGCATCGGACTTGGAAGGATGGGCTGATCCAGAGCCCGTCGACGCCCAGATCGGCGATGTGGCCCAACCGCGCGGTCAGTCCGCTCAGGTCGCCGATCCCGTCGCCATCGCTGTCGAGGAAACTGCGCGGATAGACCTGATAGAGCACGGCACCGCGCCACCATGGCGCTGGCGACTCAGGGACAGAGGCGGAAGGCGAATGCGCGATCGACATGGGAGGCAGTTTGCGGGCTACCGGCCCCGCGCCCGATGTGCCACACGACCAATATCGATACTATTTTGACCACGTCGACAGGAACAATGACCGATGAAAGTCGCTTGGGAGTCTATCCAGGGCGGAACCCAGTCTGCACGGCTGATGCGGCTGCGGCTGGCGTCATTCGCCGGCGCGCTGCATGCCCATGAGGCGCTGGAGTTGACCTGGATCGAGCGCGGCGAGGGCGTGCGCATCGTCGGCAGCCGGGTGGAACCGTTCGCGGCGGGCGATCTGGTGCTCATCGGCCCCGGACTGCCGCATGTCTGGCTCAGTCACGGCGTGCCGCCGGAGGGCGCGTGGGCAACCGTGCTGCAGCTGATGCCATCCGCACCCCTGGCTGCGCTGCCGGAATGGCGCGGCATCGGTGCCCTGCTCCAGCGCGCGCAGCGCGGGCTGGCGGTGGAAGGCGCGCTGCGGACCCGCATCGTCGCCGCGCTGGAACGCATGCCGGACGCACCGGGACTTTGGCTGTTGGGCGAGGCCCTATCGACGCTGGCGATGCTGGCCGATGCCGATGACGGACTCCGCCCGCTGGATCCGCTGCCGCTGCCCGTGCTGCAGCGCGATCCAGGCCAGCAGCGCCGGCTCGACGCGCTGCTGGTGTGGATCCGCGAGCATCTGCACGGCACGCTGAGCGTCGAGGACGCCGCCGCGATCCTGCACGTGAGTCCCGGCGCGTTCAGCCGCAGTTTCCACCGTCTCGCCGGCAAGCCGTTCACCGACTACGTCAACGATCTGCGCATCGCCGAAGCCTGCATGCTGCTGCGGCAGAACGATCGCAGCATCGCCGAAATCGCGGACCGATGCGGCTTCGGCACGATGTCGCATTTCAACCGGCAATTCCGGCTGCGGGTCGGGTGGACACCGCGGGAGTATCGAC
>JANLSB010000293.1:0-3353 GCA_031362125.1 Lysobacterales bacterium
CGACCGGCACATCGCGCGGATCGGTATCGACCGCTGCGCTGGCGAAGGCCGCGTGTTCGCCGGGCAGCGCAAGGAAGGCTTCGCGGTGAATCTCGGCGAGGTCTTCGATCTGGTCAACACCAATCCGGTCGGCCCCGCCGATGGCGAGCGCAATACGCTGGACGACGCGAACATCACCACGCTGGCGCTGGAACTGCCGATTGCGTGTCTGACCGGCAACGGCCCGATCATCGGTGCGTGGACCGCCGCGTACAAGCGGTCGCCCAGCGGGCACTACCGCCAGTTGTCCAGGCTGTCCGCGCCGCTGGTCAACGAAGTCATCATCGGTCTGCCGGACAAGGACCGGTTCAATGCTTCGCATCCGTCGAACGATGCGACGTTCGCCAGATACGTGACCAATCCGACGCTGCCGATTCTGCTGCAGACCCTGTTTCCGGTGGTGCAGGCGCCGAATCTCTATCCGCGCACCGATCTGGTGGCGGCATTTCTCACCGGCGTCGAAGGTCTGAACAAACCGGCCAGGGTCAAGCCTGCCGAGATGATGCGGCTCAACACCTCGATCGCGCCCAAACCCGCGAAAGAGCAGCTGACCTTCGGTGTGCTGGCAGGCGATACCGCCGGTTTCCCGAACGGTCGACGTCCAGGCGACGATGTGGTCGACATCGAACTTCGGGTCGCGATGGGTGCGCTGCTGCCCCTGAGCTCGGCGCCGTCCGGTCAGTTGCCTTACACCGATGGCGCGGCGCTGAATGCCGGCCAGTTCCGTTCGAGCTTTCCGTATCTCAACACCCCGCTGCCGGGATCGACCAACGATTGATGGCGCATCTCAATACGTGACGTTTCAACCCTCCGGCGGCGCGATGGCCGCCGGAGGGATCAGGAGAAAGACTCATGCTGCGCGGTTTGATCGTTTGTTTGACGCTGTGCTTCGCTTCCGCCGCGATGGCGCAGCGCCCCGTCGCCTTCGTGCCGGGCGATCCCGATACGGTGATCGAGCGGTTGCCGCGCGGCTATTCCGCCGTGCTGGCGATGCCGCAGACTTCGGCTTCGCCATCGCCATCGTCATCCACGCTTGAACAGGCGCGCCAGCTACTCGATGCGGCCGCGCAGACCGGTGATGCGCGCCTCGCCAGTCGCGCCGATGCCTTGCTGTCGCGCTTTCCGGCCAACGACGGGCGGCCGGATGTGCTGCGGATGCGCGCATTCAGTGCGCAGCACCGCCATGATTTTGCAGCGGCCGAGCGCCTGCTCGATCGCCTGATCGCCCGGGATCCGCGCGCGGGCGATGCGCGCCTGGCCAGGGCGCAGATTCACGTCATCGGCGGACGACTCGATGCCGCGCGCGCCGATTGCGTCGCGCTGGTGCTCGGTGTGGATGCCGGCGACGGCATGCTGTGCGTGGCGATGCTGTCGCTGCGGCAAGGACAGTTTTCAGCGGCCGCGAGCATGGTCGATCGCTGGCTGGTGCAGAACGCGAACGGCGATCGCGGCGCGCGGCGCCATGCGCTGACGCTGCGCGGCGAGATCGCCGCACGTGCCGCTGATCGCGACGCCGGGCAGTATTTTCAAAGTGCCCTGGCCCTGGCCCCCGGGGACGTGCGCACGCTCGCGGCGTATGCGCGCTTCCTGCGCGGTGCGGGACGTTCCCGCGACGTCGATGCATTGCTGAGCGGACATTCCGATCACGAGGGCCTGCAGTTGCAGCGTGCGCTCGCGTTGCGCGAGACGGACCCGGCAAAAGCCGGGACGATCGCTGCGGGCCTGGCGCGCAGTTACGCGTCGGCGCGCAGCCTCGGCCGCACACCCGAATTGCGCGACGAAGCCGAACTGATGCTGACGTTTCGCCGCGATGCGAACAGCGCGCTGGCACTGGCGCAGCGCAACTTTCGCGATCAGCGCGACGAGGAGGATGTCGATCTGCTGATCCGCGCGGCGACGGCCGCGCGGCAGCCGGAGGCCTTGCAGCCTTTGCGGGCATGGGCGGCTGCGCAGCGGCTGTCGCTGCCGAAGACCATGGCGGTGCGCCGATGATCCGCCGCGCGCTTCCGATCATGATCCTGCTGTTTTCCGCACTGCTGGTGCAACCGGCGCAGGCGCATAGCTTGTCGGTCGCCCATGTCGACGTCGACGCGGCAGGACAGGCCAGCCAAGCAGCTGTTCACGTCGAGCTGGCGCTGGCGCTGCGCGATATCGCGCTGTCGCTGCCGCTCGATGCCGATCGCAATGAGCAAGTGACCTGGGGCGAAGTGCAGCAGGCGCGCCTCTCGCTCGAAGCGATGGCGGTCGCCGGCCTGTCGCTGTCGTCGGCCGGCGGCGGATGCACGCTTGCTCCGCGCACGCTGGCGATCCGGCGTTACGACAACGGCGCCTATGCCGTGCTGGGCATCGATGCGCGCTGTCCGAGCCGGTCGGGCATCGGGCTTCGCTACGATCTGCTGTTCGATCGCGACCCGCAGCATCGCGCCATCGTCACCCTGCGCGATGACGTGTCGGCACGGACCGCTGTGGTGACCAGCGACCATCGCGGCGTCGCGCCGGCCGCCGGCAACGGCCGACAGTTCGCCGGCTTCGTGACCGAAGGCATCCGTCACATCCTCGGCGGTTACGACCACCTCGCCTTTCTGCTGTCGCTGCTGCTGCCGGCCGCGCTGATGCGCCAGCGCGGCGACTGGCAGCCGCTGCAACATCCGCGACAGGGCTTCACGCAGATTCTCGGTATCGTCACCGCCTTCACTGCGGCGCATTCGATCACACTGAGTCTGTCGGCCTTGGGCTGGGTGGTGCCGGCATCGCACTGGATCGAGCCGTTGATCGCCGCCAGCGTGGTGCTTGCGGCATTGAACAATCTCTGGCCCTGGATCACCGCGCGGGTCTGGGCGATGAGTTTCGGTTTCGGCTTGATCCACGGCTTCGGTTTTGCCGGTGCCCTGAGCGAACTCGGATTGCCGCAGACCGGCCGGCTGTTGTCGCTGCTCGGTTTCAATCTCGGCGTCGAATTCGGTCAGCTCGCGGTGGTGTGCCTCGTCCTGCCGCTGCTGTTTCTGCTGCGCGACAAGCGATGGTATTCGCACCGGGCGATGCCGCTGCTGTCGATTGGCATCGCGATGCTCGCAACGGGCTGGCTCTGGCAGCGCCTGATCGGTGCCTGATCCATCGCGCGGCCGGCCGCGAGGCTGTGCTAGCGTATTCGCGACGAAAGCAAGGCGTCACGGCTAGGCGATGCACGACTCTCCCACGATCCGGACAGTGATCCGGACAGCGATCCGTCCTGCGACAACGCTGGCGGCGCTGCTGCTCGCCGGCTGTTCCACCATGCAGCCGACGCGCAATCCGCCGGCCGCGTCCACGGCTGA
>JANLSB010000304.1:0-1922 GCA_031362125.1 Lysobacterales bacterium
GCCGCGAAGCAGGCGTGTTCGCCTATCAGATCGTTTTGAAGAACAGCTGAGACGACCGCCGTGCTCACTCTGGTCCTGCTGGTCATTCTGGCCGCGCTCGTTTTCGAGTTCATCAACGGCTTTCACGACACTGCCAATTCCATCGCTACTGTCGTCGCGACCAAGGTGCTGTCGCCCGGAAAGGCGGTCATTCTCGCTGCGGTCATGAACCTGATTGGAGCGTTCTACGGCACTGCGGTGGCGAAGACCATCGCTTCGGGCCTGATCGACACCGATGTGGTCACCGTCACTTCGCAGGTGATTCTCTGCGCATTGGCCGGCGGCATCGCCTGGAATCTGATCACCTGGTGGAAGGGTCTGCCGTCGTCGTCCTCTCATGCGCTGATCGGTGGCCTGTGTGGCGCCGCGATGGCCGCCGCCCACAACGATTGGGCCGCGCTGATCTGGTCAAAGCTCGGCGACGAGGGCTGGACCAGCAACAAGGGCCTGCTGTGGAAAGTGGTATTGCCCATGATCAGTTCGCCGATCGCGGGTTTCACCCTCGGCATACTGATTCTCGGCGCTATCTACGCAGTCATCTGGGGCCTTTCGAAAGCCGGCGGATCCCTGGCACGGATGGTGCGCCCGCGCTGGGTGAATGCGATCTTCGGCAAAGCGCAGCTGGTATCCGCGGCCTATATGGGTTTCGCCCACGGCAGCAACGATGCGCAAAAGACCATGGGCATCATCGCGCTGTCCATTTTTGGCGCGCAGGCGGCAGGGACGCTCGACAACCTGCCGGCATGGGCCGCCTTTCTGCATCCGGACGGCGGCGAGAAAGATATCGACACTTGGATCGTATTCACCTGCGCGCTGGTCATGGCGGCCGGTACCGCTGCCGGCGGCTGGAAGATCATCAAGACCCTCGGTCACAAAATGGTGAAGCTGCAGCCGATCGACGGCTTCGCTGCGGAGACCGCGTCGGCGACCATCCTCATCACCGCTGCGCACTTCGGTATGCCGGTGTCCACGACGCACAGTATCTCAACCGCGATCATGGGCGTGGGCTTCGGCAAGAATCCGCGCGGCCTGAAGATCACCGTGATCGAACGCATTCTGTGGGCGTGGGTACTGACCATTCCGGCGGCCGGCGGTATCGCATATGGCCTGTTGCGTCTGCTCGAAGCGCTGGGTTGGGCGTAAATGCAGTCGCTCTGGCGGAGAAAGAAAAAGCCCGGGAAACCGGGCTTTTTCTTTGTATCGGACGGTTCTGGATTACAACAGATCGCCACCGGCGGACAACGCACGTTCGAGTTGATCGCCCATGCCTCCGATCTCCAGGATCAGACGATCGACCTCGGCCGGATTGACGCTCTCGTAGGGCCGGTTCTCGCACAGCTGCAGGTAGGGAACGCGGTCGAGCTCGCCGATCGCCAGATAGCCGACGCGGCTTTCCCAGTTGAAGGCCAGTGCGCGACGGCAGTCGATGCCGGTGGTCGGCGCAATGACGGTGCTGACCCGCAGATAGGTGCGGCCGTCGTCGTCTTCCAGTTCGGAAAGGAAGATCGCCTGATGGCGGCGGCCCTGGTCGAGCGAGAGTTCGACGCAGAGCACGTAGGGTTCCTGCATCGTGATCCGGAAGTCGCCGGAGGCGAGGTGACTGCGGACCTGTTCAAAGTTTTGCATGGGGGACTCGGGGGAAAGCGTTGCATTATGCTAACCCTCCATGGACGCACTGTCTGCTGCTGAACGCATCCTCGCCGCGATCCGCGCGATTCCTCGCGGCGAAACGGCCGCGTACGGCATCGTCGCCCAGCGCGCGGGGTTGCCTGGGCGTGCGCGCATGGTCGCTCGCCTCCTGTCGCAGAACGACGATCCGACGCTGCCGTGGCACCGCGTGCTGCGCGCCAACGGACGCAGCGCTTTTCCGCCGGGTTCGTCGC
>JANLSB010000310.1:0-2414 GCA_031362125.1 Lysobacterales bacterium
CCCAGCTTGAGGTGTTGTCAGCGGTGGTCTGCGATACGCGAAATCTAGCAGCGGGAAAATCAAGCTCGATGGTGAGGCCCGGGAATTGATTGTTTCCGATCACCAGATGGCTGCCCGGGGGCAGCTTGGCGTCATCGATGATGATGGCATCCAGCGTTCGATAGCCTGCGACCAGTCGCATCCCGCCGATCTCAAGGCCATCGATCGAGACCACCTCCGCTTCCACCGGCGTGCCGCCGTTCGGGCTGCCCACCAATGCGCGCCCGATCACCGGCAGCTTCATCTCTTCAGCCACGCTGCGCGGAATGGTTGCCCCTTGCGAACCCGTGTCGTAAGTCGCACTCATTTTCCGGCCCTTGAATGCGGCATCGATCTGCGGTCGCCCACTGCTCAGCTCCATCGGGATATCGACATCGGCCTCGACCGCCTTCCCGGGCGCTTCGGTTTGCATGGCCGAGGCCGATTGGCATGCAACGATGAGGATGCATGTCAACAATACGGGTAACAAGCGCATCAGGAATTCTCCAGCTCGGGTCGGTAAGGGATTGTTGATTCGGATGTGCACGGGTGAGCGCAGGCGCGTGCCCACGCGCTGTGTGCCGTTCATCGAGAAGATCTGGTTGCAACGCGATCTATTTGCGCGCCGACACCAGCCCGGACAGCGCCTGCGCGATATCCCGCGATTGCTCTCCCTGGTTTGACAGCACGATCACCACGTACCCAGATTCCGGAAACACTTCGAACGAGGCATCGGCGCCGGGCGTGCCGCCGGTGTGGCCGTAGTGCGTTTCCTTGCCCCGGGTCACGCCGAAGCCGCAGCCGTAGGCCATGTTTTCGCCCATCTTCGCGTAGCCGCTGGTCATCTTTGCCAGCGTGGCCTTGTTCAAGAGCCTGCCGTTTTCCAGCGCGATGGCGAAGCGCAGCAGGTCGTTGGCACTGGCATAGCCGCCGCCGGCGGGCGATCCGCGCAGGGCCATGTCCGGCGCGGTGGGTTTGCCGTTCGTGTCGTAGCCCAGGGCGAAGCCGCTGGCGCTGTCGGAGCCCAGGTAGTGGTCGCTGTGGCGCATGCCGGCCGGGCGGTAGATGCGCTCGCGCACCAGTGCGTAATAGTCCTTGCCGCTGAGGCGTTCGGCGATCAGGCCCAGCAGCACGTAGCCGTTGTTGGAGTACTGGAAGCGCTTGCCGGGCTCGGCTGCAGGCGTGTCGTCGCGGAACAGTTCGCCGTATTCGGCAGCGGTGTCCAGGGTGGCGGCCTTGGCGTCATACGTGGGGCCCCAGTACATGCCCAGGCCCGAGGTGTGGGTCAGCAGGTTGTCGATGCTGACCTTGTCGCGCACATCGGCCTGCGGCCACTCGGGCACGAACTTGCCGACCTTGTCGGCGAAGGACAGCTTGCCCTGTTCCTGCAACTGCGCCACCAGCACGGCGGTGAACATCTTGTTGAGCGAAGCCAGATTGAAGGGCGTGTCCAGGGTGTTGGCACGACGGCTGGCGCGGTCGGCCTCGCCATAGGCCTGCGCGAACAGCGGCTGGCCTTTGCGCGCGACGATGACGGCGCCGGCGAAGCCCTTGGCCTTCTGCCGATCCATCAGGCTGGCGATGGCCTTCGGCAGCTCGGATTCTGCCACTGTCGGCACGGGCTCGTTCTGCACGGGCTGGTCAGGCTCGGCGGCCTCGCCCGGCATCAGGGTGAAGCCATCGATCTTCGACTCCGGTGGTGGGCCGAGCATGACGGTGAAGCGCAGGTTCTCGCCATCGGCCTTGCGGATGCCGAACTCCACGCGGTCGCCCAGTGCGCGCACCGAGCCCGGCTGGGCCGTGCCGAGATCCTCGCGCACGCGGGCCAGGAACTGCACCAGAGTCTCCAATCCGCGCTGTTCGATGGCCGCCTGGGTGAAGTTGTCCTGCACGAAGATCCGCTGCTCGGCCGCAGGCGCCGACAGGATCTTCAGGAAAGCTTCGGCCCGCCGTTCACCGGGCGGCGCTGCGGGTTTGTCCGCAGCCAGGGCGCTGAGCACGAACAGGGTCAGGATGCTCGATACGACGAGCCCGGTGAGTCGGCGCATGGTCCACTCTCGATGGATGACATGGGAGTGGATGCGCCGGGGGCGAAAAGGGTCGCAGCGAGCGGTGTGTCTCATGCAACAGCGTCACGCAGTTCGTGTTGTGGCGATGTCGGAAAATGCTGCAGGCCTGTGTCGGGGAACTCCGAATTGTGGGTGAGCTACCCCCGTCTTCTCCGCCGCCGCCTGCCATCTCCTTGTGGGAGCGGCGGGAGCCGCGAAGCCAGCATCATCTGTAGGAAGGCGTCGCTTGCTTTGCGACGCGCAGCGATGCCGCTGTGGTTTTCTATCGAATAGCGAATAGTGGGTGTCCTGATTTTCCCTGAGCAAAATACGCCGAAGCCTTTCGCA
>JANLSB010000334.1:0-3599 GCA_031362125.1 Lysobacterales bacterium
GACCAGCATGCCGGCGAGCTGCGCCAACTGAGTCACCGTCACCGGCCGGCCGTTGATCCAGGCGCGCGAGCCGCCGTCGGAGCGAAGCGTGCGCCGCAGTTGGCAGCCGTCGTCATCGTCCAGCTCCTGCTCATGCAGCCAGGTCAGCGCCTCTGGGCGATCGGTCAGATCGAATTCGGCATTCAGCTCGGCGCGCCCGGCGCCATGGCGGACCATGCCGCTGTCGGCGCGCAGGCCCGAAAGAAAACCCAGCGCGTCGACCAGCAGGGATTTGCCCGCGCCGGTTTCGCCCGAGATCACGGTCATGCCGGGGCCGAATTCAAGCTCCGTAGCGGAGACGACGGCGAAGTCGCGGATTGAGAGGTGGGTAAGCATGGGGCGGAATTGTGCATCAAAAGTGCGTCATGCCGGCCCCGGCGCGGCTTGGCGCAGACGCTACCGTCGTTGGGGATGCCGACGATGCCGTCTGTCCAGCCGAACCGGGGCCGTACTGCCCATTCGAAATGTTGACCGTCTCACGGACAGCGACCGGCGCTATTGCTTCGATGCGCAACTGCGCCTATATCCTTAGTCATGCAACGTCCCGTCGAATCCGGCTTCGATCCGCGCTCGCTCGACCCGCGCGCCCGCCTGCTGTTGCGTACGCTGATCGCCCGTTACATCCGCAATGGCGAACCAGTCGGCTCGCAGACGCTGGCCCGGCACGCCGGCCTTGACGTCAGCCCAGCCACGATCCGCAACATTCTTTCCGAGCTGGAAGATGTTGGCCTGCTCTCGGCCCCGCACACCTCGGCCGGCCGGGTGCCGACCTCGCAGGGGTACCGCGTCTTCGTCGACAGTCTGCTGCAGATCCAGCCGCTGGCCGAGGGCGAGGTCGCGCGGCTGCGGTCCGAACTGCCGTTCGGCGCGGGGACCAACAGTCTGCTCGGCAGCGCTTCGGAACTGGTGTCCGCGATGACCCATTTCGTGGGCGTGGTCAGCGTACCCAAGCGCGAACAGTTCGCGTTCAAACACGTCGATTTCGTGCCGCTCGACGGTCGACGGGTGCTGGCGATCCTGGTATTCGCCGACAACGACGTGCAGAACCGCATTCTCAACACCCGTCGCGACTACGAACCGGGCGAACTGGAGCGGACCGCGAATTACCTGAATACCCACTATGCCGGTCGGCCATTGGCCGAAGCCAGGACACTGCTGTTGGCCGAGTTGCGCAGCGCCAAGCAGGAAATGGAAACCCTGATGACTCAGGCGCTGGAATTGGCGGATCAGGCCTTGGCTGCGGATGCCGAGGACATGCTGGTGGCAGGGCAGACCCGGCTGATCGGGGTGCAGGATCTGTCCGATCTTGATCGTCTGCGAGAGTTGTTCGAAGCCTTTGCCAGCAAGCGTGAGATTCTTCAGGTGCTGGAGCGCACCCTGCGTGCGCCGGGCGTGCGGATCTTCATCGGCGAGGAAACCGGAATGGCGCCTCTGGACGGCATTTCGCTGGTCACCGCGCCTTATGGCGTGGGCGGGCGGACGCTGGGCGTGCTCGGGGTGATCGGCCCGACCCGGATGGCCTATGAACGGGTGATTCCGGTGGTACAGGCTGCGGCCAGCGTGTTGACCCAGGCGCTGGGTACCGAAGAAGGCCGGTAATCGCCACCTCTTGATTCCGTGACAGCTGACCCCATTCCTCGGCGGTCGGCGGGTTTCCTCCTTTCCCCGCCCCCGGAACGGATACGATATGAATCAGGAACACAACCCGCAGGACACCGCTCCGCAGGATGCCCCGGCTGCGACCGACGAGATCGCTGCCGAAGACAGCCCGCAGACCATCATCGAGCAGCTGAAGGGCGAACTCGAACAGCTCCGCGCCGATGCCCTGCGCGAGCGTGCCGATCTCGACAACCAGCGCAAACGTCTGGCCCGCGAAGTCGAAATGGCCCGCAAATTCGCCAATGAACGCCTGCTGGGCGATCTGTTGCCGTTGTTCGACAGCATGGAAGCCGGCTTGGCCGCTGCTGCCGACGGCGACCCGCTGCGCGCCGGCATGGAGCTGACCCTCCGCCAGCTGCACCGCATCGCCGAGGCCAACGGTCTGCAGGAAGTGGCCCCGGCGGCGGGAGACACCTTCGACCCGGAACGTCATCAGGCGATGAGCATGATCGACGCCCAGGGCGTGGCACCGGGGGCGGTCGCGCAGACCTTCCAGAAGGGCTACCTGCTCAACGAGCGCCTGCTTCGGCCGGCGCTGGTGGTGGTGGCGAAGCAGGACTGAGGCCATCGCTGCTGTTTCGTAGGAGCGACGGAAGTCGCGACCGACTGCGGCAGGACTTTCAGCAATTCGTCGCGACTTCCGTCGCTCCTACATGAATTCCCGGCAGGCTGGCGCTTGAAACCCTGACGTCGGCCCCCACAAACAGACCATCGGCGGCCCCAAGCCGCCACCAATCTCCAACGTTCCAGAGGACAACCATCATGGGCAAGATCATCGGTATCGATCTGGGCACGACCAATTCGTGCGTTGCGATCATGGAAGGCGGAAAGGCCAAAGTCATCGAAAACAGTGAGGGCGACCGCACCACGCCGTCGATCGTGGCCTACACCAAGGACGGCGAAGTCCTGGTTGGCGCCAGCGCCAAGCGCCAGGCCGTCACCAACCCCAAGAACACCTTCTACGCGGTGAAGCGCCTCATCGGCCGCAAATTCACCGATGCCGAAGTGAAGAAAGACCTCGAACTGGTGTCGTACGCAATCGTTGAGCACAACAACGGCGATGCCTGGGTCGCAACCAGCGACGGCAAGAAACTGTCGGCGCAGGAAGTGTCCGCGCGGATCCTCGAAAAGATGAAGAAGACCGCTGAAGCGTACCTCGGCGAGACCGTGACCGAAGCGGTCATCACCGTGCCGGCCTACTTCAACGACAGCCAGCGTCAGGCGACCAAGGATGCAGGCAAGATCGCCGGCCTCGACGTCAAGCGCATCATCAACGAGCCGACCGCCGCCGCGCTGGCCTACGGACTGGACAAGGGCGACGGCGGCAAAGACCGCAAGATCGCCGTGTACGACCTTGGTGGTGGCACCTTCGACGTGTCGATCATCGAGATCGCCAACGTCGACGGCGAGAAGCAGTTCGAAGTGCTGGCCACCAACGGCGACACGTTCCTGGGCGGCGAAGATTTCGACAAGCGCGTCATCGACTACCTCGTCGAGGAATTCAACAAGGATCAGGGCATCGATCTGCGCAAGGACCCGTTGGCCCTGCAGCGCCTGAAAGACTCGGCCGAGCGCGCCAAGATCGAGCTGTCCACGTCGCAGCAGACCGAAGTCAACCTGCCCTACATCACCGCCGACGCGTCCGGCCCGAAGCATCTGAATATCAAGCTCACCCGCGCCAAGCTCGAAGCATTGGTCGAGGAGCTTGTGAAGCGGACGATCGAACCGTGCCGCATCGCGCTGAACGACGCTGGCCTGCGCGCAAGCGACATCAGCGAAGTGATCCTGGTCGGCGGCCAGACCCGCATGCCGTAGGTGCTGACCGCGGTCACCGAATTCTTCGGCTAAGTACCGCGCAAGGACGTGATCCCCGATGAGTCAGTCGCCATCGGCGCCTCGAT
>JANLSB010000370.1:0-1721 GCA_031362125.1 Lysobacterales bacterium
GTTCCGGATCGAAGCGTTTCCCCCCTTTGAAAAAGGGGGGCAGGGGGGATTTGCTCTTAGCCCCGCCCGATTCGCACTTCGATGAATCCCAGGATCGCTTCGACTACGGCGTCCGTCTCCATCAGCACCTGTCGATTGTCGAATCGAAGAACCTGCAATCCCATGCTGCACAGAAC
The DNA here is from genome assembly GCA_031362125.1 of Lysobacterales bacterium. GTDB lineage: Bacteria > Pseudomonadota > Gammaproteobacteria > Xanthomonadales > Xanthomonadaceae > Lysobacter_I. Next base: position 177 of record JANLSB010000370.1, read on the forward strand.
ATCGGTTCTTCGAGCGTCGGCAGCCATTGCCGCAGCTTCAAGGTGCTGACCACCATCCACTTCAACCACCAAGCAAACAGCGGGCGCAAAGAAGTCGACAATGTAGTTGCCAAGCGGCTTCTGTCGATAGAACTGCACGCCGTGCAGCTGCTTTCGTCGCAATCGAAACCAGAGCCGTTGTTCAGCATCCGTCATTCGCAGGCGCAAGCTTCTGGCGATCGGCTTTGTTCTTCTGGAATATGCAAGCATGCGTGCATGACAGCGTCTCGGCCAGGTTTTCGGTATCGGCAAGATCCCCTCCGTGTTGTCGGATAATCCCCACATGCCCACCATTCTCGTTGCCGACGACCACCCGCTGTTCCGCGAAGCCCTGCGCAACGCGGTGTCGCGGGTGTTGCCGACGGCGACGATCCGGGAAGCCGACAGCGTCGATGCGCTGTATGCATTGATCGAACGCGAAGCCGACGCCGATCTGCTGCTGCTCGATCTCACCATGCCCGGCGCGCATGGCTTCAGTGCGCTGGTGCATTTGCGCGCGCACTTCCCGCAACTGCCCATCATGGTGGTGTCCGCGCGCGAAGAGCCCGCGGTGATGCGCCGCGCACTGGATCACGGTGCGGTCGGCTTCCTGCCAAAGTCCGCAGACGCGGGCACGCTCGGCGAAGCCATCGATGCGGTACTGGCCGGCGACCGCTGGGCACCGGCGGCCGCGCTGAAAGCACCCGCCGCCGGCGCAGAGGAACACGACGCCGCGCAGCGCGTCCGCGACCTGACTCCACAACAATTCCGCGTGCTGCAGATGCTGGGCGATGGCCTGCTCAACAAACAGATCGCCTACGAACTGGGCGTTTCCGAAGCCACCATCAAGGCGCACATGACTGCGATCCTGCGCAAGCTCGGCGCCAACAACCGCACCCAGGCGGTGCTGATCGCCGGCAAGCTCGCGATTGATCCCGAAGCGGTGATGCCGCCGCCGGAAGAGGATTGACGTCGGATTATCCTGTCCTCAGTCGTCTTCAGACCGCGCATCAACGCTCACCACCTCGCCATCTTCGGCCACGACGGTGAACACGATCGGCCGGCAGCATACGCTGCAGTCTTCGACGTACTGCTGATGCTCCACCGAACCATCGACGACGATCTCGATCTCTTCGCCGCAGTACGGACAATGGGTGAATGCGGTGTCGGTGTGGTTAATGGCGGCATGCCTCTGGACGCGGTGGCGCCAGCCTAGCGCAACCGCATCCGTGCGACTACGCGAACAGCAGCGGTTCCACCATCTGTTCCAGTATTTCGATCAGTTCCGGATCCATGTACTTGTAGTCGTCCGGAATCTCCAGCACATGGATGGTCTTGTGTTCGACCAGCCGCGCGTATTCGGCGACGATGCGGTCGCGGTGTTTGCCTTCCATCACCATGATCGCATCCGCCCAGCCGATGTCAGCGGACGAAATCCTGCGCCGCGCGTTGGGACTGGTGCCGCTGCCGTTGATGCCCTGGTTCTCCATCAGCACCGCAGCGCCGTCGACCAGGTCTTGCCGGAGC
>JANLSB010000377.1:0-4386 GCA_031362125.1 Lysobacterales bacterium
CCTTGCGATCGATGGTGCGCGACTGGGCGCCCGGGTGATCCTGGGGATGTCGAACGATTCCTGGTTCACCGATCATCCCATTGGCGCTGACCTGCATCTGCGGGTCGCGGCGTTCCGCAGCATCGAGACCCGCCTGCCGCAGATGCGCGTGACCGCCAACGGCATCAGCGCGGTGATCGATGCGACCGGAACCGTGGTTGCGGCCACCGCCATGGGCGAACAGAAGCTGCTGATCGGCGAAGTGTCGGTCAGGGAACCGCCAGCGACGCTGATGGTGGCCTGGGGCGACTGGGTGGGGCGCGCGGGGCTCGCGCTGCTTGGGCTGCTGGCCTTGTCTTGGGCGGCCGGCGTATTGAAGCGCAGGAAGCACGGCGAATCGGCGCCATCCGTTTCGACAACGCCGGCTCTGCCGTATCGGGCGGAAGTCACTGTGCTTGCGCCCGTTTGGCGCATCGCATCCGGGCTGCTGCGTGTCTTCGCCGGCGGCAGTCTATTGTGGATGGGCGCCGTGCTCTGGTTCAGCGACAGCGAACCGATGAACGCACTCGCGCAGATACGCATGTTCGCAGCATTGTTCCTCGCGCCGCAGGCGGCCGCCTGGTGCATCGCGCGCGCCTGCGTTGCGACGATGCGCGTCGAGGGCGGCACCTTGGTGCTGGAGCAACGTGAGCGACGCATCGAGATCGCGGCGGAAGACATCGCCGCAGTGGAGCCATGGAGGCTTCCGCTTCCTGCCGCAGGCGTGTGGCTGAGGTTGGCGTCAGGTCAGCGCTGGTCGCGCGGGATTGCCGTGGCCGATCCGGCCGCCTTGATCGATGCGCTGATCGGCGCGGGTGCATCACCCGTGCTTGCCGATGCGCGCACCGGCCGCGCTGCGGCATACGCGCGCACGCGCCTGGCCGTAGCGCCCCACCGGATCTTCGACCACCCCGCAGTGAAGTTCGTGCTGTTTCCGCTGGTTCCGGCGCTGCCGGCGTTCCGGCTGCATCAGCACATTGCCTACGGCGGAACATTCGGCGAATACCACACCTTCGGTCTGCAGGCCTACCTCACCGCACTCGTGCTCTGGTGGGCGTCCTGGACGATCGGTCTGGCGCTGTTCGCGGCGTTGCTCCGGGCGGTGATCGAGGCCGGCACCTGGTTGGCGCTGATGCTGCAGCCCCGGCGGGCGATCGATCTCAGACGCGCGCTCACAGCGATCGGCCGGCTGCTTTTCTACATCGGCGTTCCGGCGTGGCTGGCGATGCGGTTCTGGCCCTGGTGAGTCCCGGAATGCACGCCACCTCATCATGGCGTGCCGGGATGCATCCGGATGGTGACGGCGAGATGATTCACAGCGAGATGATTCACAGCGAGATGATCCCTTTCGACCAGGCTCATCCGAATCCGCGCGGGATGCGCTGGTCGTCCGGACGCTGCTGGCAACGCTGTCTCCGCCAGATGTTCTGGCAGTTTTCGAGGGCTTCCCGGGCGTTTCTTACCGTGGTGCGATGATCGGGGTCGCCGCCGCCATAGCATTCCTGGTTGATGCGATGACGCGCCTCGATGCATCGCGCGTTGCGCATGATGCGCCGATTGAGATTCATGCAGCCGGTCATGCCATCCGCGAACGCCCGGCGAGCCAGCCAGCGATTCCGCCTGTGAGTGCGCATCGCGGCGAATGCGTCGAGGTCGTCGATCAGCGCGTCGACGAATTCCTCGACAGCCTCATCGACATCGTCGTCGCCATAATCGATGTATTGCATGCGGCCACCGAAGTCGCGTCATGCGGTACGGCGAACGGATCAGACTCCAATGGCGCGGGCGCCGCGCCACCATCCCCCGAATGGGCTGGATCATTTCCGAGAGGCCACGGCCGGTTTGGATTCGCCGGTGTTCCGGCAGCGTGCGTTTGACCGGAGCGATGCCATGTCCGATGCTCTGCACTGATGCAGAGCCGTAGTGCCGGGGGTTGCCATGACCGTTCAATTGTCGAGATGTCTGTTGGCACTGTTGTTGCTGTCTTTCGCTCTGCAGCCAACCCCGGCCTGGAGTGCCGATGGCGCCGCGCTGACGCGCGATCTGCCGCCGGGTCTGCAGGTGCCGGTGGCGGCGCAACCCGGGCCGGACTTCGATGTCGAACGCGCCACCGAGGCGTATCTGAACCTGCTGTCGCCCGAGCAGCGCGAGAAGTCGGATGCGTATTTCGAAGGCGGCTATTGGCTGCAGCTGTGGCAGCTGTTGTACGGCCTTGGCGCGAGCGTGCTGCTGCTCGCGACCGGCTGGTCGCGGCGCATGCGCGACCGCGCGCGACGGATCAGCGCGCGCCCATGGCTGAGTACGGTGCTGTATGCGGCGATGTTCCTGCTGGCGACGCAGATCATCAGTCTGCCGCTGGCGATCTACACCGGCTACGTCCGCGAGCATGCCTACGGCCTGTCCACGCAGACGTTCGGTGCCTGGTTCGGGGATCAGGCCAAGGGCGTCGCGATCGCACTGGTGATCATGCCGCTGGTGATCGCCGGCCTGTACGCGCTGCTGCGCCGTGCAGGCGAGCGCTGGTGGATGTATGCGGGCATGGCCGGTTTCGTACTCATTCTGTTCGTCAGCATGATCGCGCCGGTGTTCGTCGCACCCCTGTTCAACGACTACAAGCCTTTGCCCGCCGGCGAGGTGCGTGAGGCGATCCTGTCGATGGCGCGCGCGAACCGGATACCCACCGAACACGTCGAATGGTTCGACGCTTCGCGGCAGACAACGCGGGTCAGCGCGAACGTGTCCGGCTTCGCCGGCACCACCCGGGTCAATCTCAACGACAATCTGCTGAAGAAGACCTCGCTGCCGGAGATCAGGGCGGTGATGGGCCACGAGATGGGTCATTTCGTGCTCAACCATGGGCTGCGACTTGCGGTGTATTCGAGTCTGCTGATCACCTTCGGGTTCTGGTTCGTCCACGCCACCTTCGATTGGACGCAGCGGCGCTGGGGGCAGCGGTTCGGCGTGGAAGGGCGCGGCGATCCCGCCGGCCTGCCGCTGATCTCGGCGCTGTTTTCGATCTTCTTTTTCATCGCGACGCCGGTGAGCAATTCGATCATCCGTCAGGTTGAAGCCGAAGCGGATGCCTACGGCCTGAACGCCGCTGGCGAACCGCAGGGGTTCGCGACGGCGGCGATGCGGCTGAGCACCTATCGCAAGATCCATCCGGGCAAATGGGAAGAGCTCATCTTCTACGATCATCCCAGCGGCTACGACCGTGTGCGACGTTCGATGGAGTGGTTGAAAGAACATCCGGAGGCGGGCCGCCGCGTGCCGTGATCTGCGGCGATCCCCGGAGCGGTACGCGACGATCCGGCCGTTGGTGGGCCGCGCGCCTGCGTGCCGCTGGTCACTGAGATGGCCTGCAGCGGTGCGGTATTCCGTTTTGGCAGGTTGTTGAAAAACGGACATCCCGTGCGTTTTTCAAGCCGCGAGTCCGGTGCATGCCCGCTGTTTTTCAAGAGCCTGTTAAAGTCCGCAGTCATGAACGGCAAGGAAAAGGAGATGCACGATGAGCGGTGTGGACGATAAAACCCTGCAGAACGGTGCCAAGGTCCAGCTGGCGACGTGGGAAGATCTGACCCCGCCGAATCACGGCCCGGATCTTTCGCAGCGTGCGTGGAATGCCAGCAGCAGCCGTGACGAGATGGCGTTCTACGAATCGACCGTGCAGTTCATGCGCAACGACTGGGCGGCCGCGAAAATGCCGATGGTCCATGCCAATCTGGACGGCAAGGACGTCCTGCTGTTCCACGGCGGCGCGACCAACACCTGGCATACCGCCGATGCGCTCGACATCGATCACGCCACGCCCTGGAAACAGCATCTGACCAAGCTCGGCGTGAACAATGTCGCCGACGCGCAGATGGCCTACAACGACGTGTCCAACCTGCGGATGTTGCCGTCGATCCACAACCGCGCCCGCGACAGCGCCGACCAGGTGCTGGAGACGCATGGCCCGCAATCGCCGCAGTGGAAATCGTGGGTGGAAAGCCGGTTCTCTTTCGACAACACCATCCAGTACCGCGAGTACGACCCTGAAAGCGACGGCGCGCGCCGCACCAAGGTCACGTTGAACCAGCCGTGGACCGTGGACAACACGCGCTCGGAGCTGTCGTTCGACAAACGCGTGATGGAGGTGTGGTTCGACAAGGAGCTGAAAAACAACTTCGTCGGCAAAGTCTCCATCGACAGCCAGGACAAGACGCAGCATTGGGACGTGCCGCTGTTCAAGTGTGCAGCGACCGGCCAGCTGGTCACCCGTGATGCGCTGGATATCGACCATGCGATTCCGTTCGAGCAGCTATTGAAGACCATGCATGAGATGAACCCGCGGGGCTTCAGCAAGGCGGACGCGCTCGATGCCTACAA
>JANLSB010000398.1:0-6607 GCA_031362125.1 Lysobacterales bacterium
TGGACAAGATCGGCTTCAATTCCGGCGATGAGAACGCATTCGACAGTTACACCGTCGGCCTCACCAACTCACTCGCGAAGAATCGGGCTGCCGTCGGTGTGGAGTTCGTCCAGAACGCACAGGGCACCCCCGTCCGCTGGAAGGATCGTTACGAGTGGGTGCTCGAAGGCAGCACATGGAAGCTCGACGACATCGTCTACCGCAGCGACGGGCGTCCGGGTCGACGCGAGCGTCGTTTGAAGACATTGTTGCGACCACACTGAATCCACATCCGGTCACGCACGTCCCGGCGAACGACGAGCGGTCTGACTCAAGGTCCTGTCATGAGCAAACCGAAGCCAACAGCCGTCGCCGATTCACATGTCGACCAGGCGTTCACCCGTAGCTCGCCTTACGGCACGCATGCAGAACCCACCTATTCCGGCGCACTGAGCTTCCTGCGCCGTCGCTATAGCAAGGATCTGACCGGCGTCGATGTCGCCGTCATCGGCGTGCCGTTCGACTTGGCCACTACAAATCGCCCCGGCACGCGCCTTGGCCCGCGTGCGGTCCGGGCTGCATCGGCATCGCTGGCCTGGTGTGCGCCCTACGCCTGGGGATTCGATCCCTGCGAACGATTGCATGTGATCGACTGGGGCGATGTCAATTTCGATCACGGTCGCCCGCACCAAGCGCCCGACATGATCCACGCCGCCTATCGCGATATCGTCGGCGCCAGCGTTGCACCGCTGTCGTTGGGCGGCGATCACTTCATCAGCTACCCCATACTGCAAGCGTTGCATGAGATCCACGGCCCGCTCGCATTGATCCACTTCGATGCGCACAGCGACACCTGGGCCGACAGCGAGGGCCGCATCGATCACGGGACGATGTTCTGGCATGCCGCGCAGACCGGGATCGTCGATGTGGCGCATTCGATCCAGATCGGTATGCGCACGCTGAACCCTGAGGACCACGGCTATCGCGTGCTGGATGCGCGCTGGCTGCATGCGCATGGCGCCGATGCCTGCATCGCACAGATCCGCGAACGCGTCGGCGACCGCAAATGCTACGTCAGCTTCGACATCGACTTCCTCGATCCCGCATTCGCGCCGGGCACCGGCACGCCTGTGGTCGGCGGTTTCTCGACGCACGACGCGCTGCGATTGATCCGGGGTCTCGGCGGGCTGCAGATCGTCGGCATGGATGTCGTCGAAGTCTCGCCGCCTTTCGATCACAGCGAGATGACCGCGCTCGCTGGCGCGTCGATCGCGCAGGAATTGCTGGCGGCGTATGCGAGCCGCTTTCCCGACCGGGCGTAATCCGGTCTGCCCTGAATGCTGAGGATGCCGGCGAACGCGCCGGCCTGTCGCCGAGCGGCGTCAGCGGTTTTCCTGCAGAATCCATGCAGGCGGAGACGCCGCAGCCCACAGCACGAGAACGCGATGGCACAGTCTCCCGACGCCAGCAACGAAAATGTCCGCACCGCGCATCGCATCTGCCCGCTCTGCGAAGCCGCCTGCGGGCTGACCGTCCAGTTGCGCGGTGCGCAGGTGCTCTCGGTACGCGGCGACAACGACGATGTCTTCAGTCGCGGCTATCTCTGCCCCAAAGGCGTGGCGCTGAAGGACCTGCACGAGGACCCCGACCGGCTGCGCACACCGATGATCCGACGCGGTCGCGGCGCGCAGGCGCGCTGGGAACCCTGCAGCTGGGAAGACGCATTCGCCGAGATCGAACGTCGCCTGCTGCCGCTGCTCGATGCGCATGGCCGGCGTACGCTGGCGCTGAGTCTGGGCAATCCGATCGTGCACAAGCTGGGGTTGCAGCTGTATGTGCCGCGCTTCGCGCGCGCCGCCGGTACGCCGAACGTTTTCAGCGCGTCCACTCTGGACCAGATGCCCAAACAGCTCGCCTGCGGGTTGATGTACGGGCACTGGCTCAGCATCCCGGTACCGGATATCGAACGCACGGATCTGTTGATCGTGATCGGCGCGAATCCTATAGCCAGCAACGGCAGCCTGTGGACTGTCCCGGATTTCCGCGGCAAGGCACGCGCGCTCCGCGAACGCGGCGGCCGCCTGATCGTGATCGACCCGCGCCGCAGCGAAACCGCCGCTGTCGCCGATGAGCATCACGCGATCCGCCCAGGCGGCGATGCGTTCCTGCTGCTGGGCATGCTGCAGCATATATTGGCGAGCGGCCCGCCGAATCTCGGCGCCGCCGAAGGTTTTGTGACCGGTCTTGCGGAACTGCAGGACGCCGTTGCGGCGTTCACGCCCGAGCGCATGGCCGAAGCCGCAGGCCTGGACGCGGAGATCATCCGCCATCTCGCCGACGCGCTGCGCGCGGCCCCACGCGCGGCGCTGTATGGCCGCATCGGCACCTGCACCCAGACCTACGGCACGCTCTGCAGCTGGCTGGTCGAGGTCTTGAATCTCGTCACCGGGCGGATCGATGCCGAAGGCGGCGTGCGCTGGCCTCAGGCGCCCGCATTCCAGGCCAACAGCACCGGCGCGGGCGGCCGCGGGCGCGGCGTGATCATGGGGCGTCGTCATTCGCGCGTGAGCGGCGCGCCGGAGGTGATGGGCGAATTCCCGATGGGCTGTCTGGCCGAGGAAATCGACACGCCCGACAGCGAAGACGGGCCGCGGGTACGCGCGCTCGTCACCATCGCCAGCAATCCGGTGCTGTCATCGCCCAACGGCCCGCGTCTCGCCGCCGCGCTCGACACGCTCGAATTCATGCTCAGCATCGACGCCTATCTCAACGAGACCACACGTCATGCCGATGTGATCCTGCCGGCGCTCTCGCCGCTGCAGGAATCGCATTACGACATCGCATTCACGCAATTGGCCTGGAGCCACGCCGCTCGCTACAGCGACGCGATCCTGCCGACAGCCGAAGGCGACTGGCCCGAATGGCGGGTGCTGGCCCGCCTCGCCGCGTTGCTCGAAGGTCGCGATGCCGCAGCTGCGGCCGATGTCGACGCCCGCGACGAAGACGCGCTGAAGAAAGACCTGCACGGCATGTTCGCAGGCATGCCGGCGGAACAGCTGGACGCTCAGGTCGCGGCCCTGCTGCAGGCCAGCGCGCATCTGTCGGGGCCGGAGCGTCAGCTCGATCTGGCGCTGCGCGCCGGCCCCTGGGGCGACCGTTTCGGGGCACGCCCCGATGGGCTGTCGCTGGCGAAGCTGCGCGCGTCGCCGCACGGCATCGATCTCGGCCCCCTGCAGGCGCGGCTGCCCGGCGTGCTGCGGACACTCGATGGCCGAATCCATGCGGCACCGCCGCTGCTGCTCGGCGATCTGGCGCGCGTCGAAGCGGCTCTGTCGAAAGCGGCCCTGTCGACACCCGACGTAACGGTGGCGGGTGAAGGGCATCCGCTGATCGTGATCGGTCGGCGAGATGTGCGCTCCAACAACAGCTGGATGCACAACCTGCCCACGCTCGCCAAAGGCCCGGAGCGGTGTCTCGCGCTGCTGCATCCGCAGGACGCCGCTGCAGCCGGCATCGCCGACGGCGCGTTGGCCATGCTCGAAGGCACAGCAGGACGCAAGCTGACGGTACGCGTGAAATACAGCGAAGACATGCGGCCCGGCGTGGTCAGCCTGCCACATGGTTGGGGTCATGATCTGCCCGGCACCGCGCAGCGGCTGGCGAGCGAGCGGCCCGGCGCCAATCTCAACGCGCTGCTCGATGAGCAGGCGCGCGACCCGTTGTCGGGTACCTCGGTGTTGAGCGGTGTGGCGGTGCGGCTGCAGCCGGTGGCCGTGGAAGCGCGGTGACTGAGCCTTGCATTGTTTCCGACCGTCAATGACGAGGCCAAGGCAACAGTTGCAGCGCTGACGAAACGGGCCGGGGTCGTCTACGGAGACTATCCGGTCGATCGTGCGCGTGTGTGCGGCGATGAACGCATCGCGTCCGAACAGTTGCGCGTCGCCATCGGCTGATTCAATCGCCTGCGGCAAACCGAAAACCGGAGACTTCGGTTGTCCGCCCGCGCAAAATCCGGCTGGTCACCCAAGCGGTGCGAACGGCGGAATCCGCAGTGGAAGGATGCCCGGGGCCGTTTCTCAGGTGTGCGTTCATCGCCTCGACGTGATGAAGCTGGATCGGCACCGGATGATCGATGATCCGGCGGATCGTTCCATCGCGCCCCATGAGCTCGACCGGCTCGTTCTCGAACATTGAGAAACGGATCATGCCGGCCTCCCCCGTGATGGTGACGGCATCTCCCCTTTCGGAGGCCGCGAAATTCCAATCGCCCACGCCTCGGATCTCGCCGCCGTGGCGCCAGGTCGCCCGTACGCGATCTGGAACATCGGCGGCAACGCCCGTTGCGGTCAGCCGCGCATGGTCGACATGCAGGATCGGCCCCAGCATCAGGTCGAAGAGATCCAGACCATGGCAGGCCAGGTCCTCGAACAAACCGCCGGGCGCCTCCTTCGCATCGATGCGCCATTTCTGCGCCGCTACCGGGGGCGACGACACACGCTTCAGTTCCCAAGCGACTTCCCGCACGGCACCGATATCGTCCTGCCTGATCCACTCGGCCACCTGCAGAAATCTGGGCAACGAGCGCCTGTAGTACGAAACGAACAGAGGAATGCCTGCGGCGCCGAAGGCATTTCGGATCGCTTCCGCATCCTTGTAGAGCACCGTCATCGGCTTCTCGATGCAACAGGGCTTGTTCGCCCGCGCGACCTGCAGCGCAAGCACCGCATGCGAGGAAGGCGGTGTCGCGATGTAGACGGCGTCGATGTCTCCGGATTCGATCAGCGCCATCGGTGTGCTGAAGACCCGTTCTACGGCATGCCTGGCCGCATAGTCGGCTGCGGCTTCAGGACGCCGCGAAGCCACGCCGGCCAACCTGCCGCCACGGGCCAGCGCGAACGCGGGACCGCTCTTGTGTTCAGCGACGGAGCCGACTCCGATCATTCCCCAACGGATGTCCTGCACTAGGTTTTCCATCGATACTCTTGTAAGGATGTCTGGATGACGGGGCCGCCGAAGACATCTGTTGTCCGCCAGGGGAACCGCGGCGGTCGGATCGCAACAGCCGCTGTGCGACGCACCGGGCATCCCACCATGGATCCGCCGTCATCGCAACGTATGCAGACGGGCATGCCCGGATCCTCGAGCGAATCAGACGCTTTCGCGCTCCTCAGAGCGGGAGTGGCCGCTATGCCGGAGGCTTTCGCCAGCGTGCCAAGCCTTCAGACTCATGGCGAGTCTGCGTGCCGCGCGCAGCGATATCGCCATCATGGTCAGGGTCGGATTCTGTGGGCCGCTGCTCGGGAAACAAGCGCCGTCGACCACCAGCACGTTCGGCACATCCCACACGCGATTGAACGGATCGAGGACGGATCGCTTCGGATCGTTCCCCATCCTGGCCGTTCCCACTTCGTGAATGCAGAGACCTGGCATGCCGGGCGTCTCGGTGACGTGATCGATCTCGAAACCGGCCGCGCTCGCGGTCTCTGAAACCGCGGCGCGCATCGCCTGCACCATGGCATGATCGTTGGGGCCATAGCTGCATTCCACCTTGATCGTCCGATCGCCCCACTGGTCGATCTGATCGCTCAGACGCACTTGATTCTCGGCGCGCGCCTGCATCGTTCCGAATGCCGTCAGAAAGAAGAACGCTGGGTTGTGATCCTCCCTGATGCTTTTTTTCAGCGCCAAACCGATGCCCGGCCGTGTCGTGAGATCGCGTGGCTGCATGTAGTGCTTGACCGCACCCTCGATGCCGAAGCCGCCGAAGTAGGTACGATCTTCCGCCGCGCCGGACAGGTTCTCGAACTGCGGAATATAGATCTGGTTGGAGCGCCCCTCGTCGTGGATTCCCACAGGCTTGCGGAGCCAGGGCACGCTTCCGGAACACGTCACCGAATGGACATGCCCGTGCAGATACTTTCCGAGGACACCCGAACCCGCACCGATGCCTTCAGGGAAGCGTTCGCTCCGGCTCGACAGCAGAATCCTTGTCGACGCGATCGTCGAAGCGGCCAGCACGACGGCGCGCGCCGAGACTTCGTGCCGCGCACCGGTCCGGGTGTCGACGAACGCCACGCCGCGCGCGGCCGACGACGATGCCTGCAGAAGGATGTTCGTCACCTTCGCGCCGGTACGCAGCGTGAAGTTGTCCCGCAACGCCAGTCCGTTCAGCACTCCGCCGACGGGATCGAAGAAGGATCGGGTGTCGCAGCCGCGATAGCAATGCCCGGCCGATCGGCAGGCGGGCCGGCCTTGATGGTTGACGGTCAGGATCGCGGTGCGCCCCATGATGACCCTGCGATCCGGCCACGTCGATTCGACCGCCGTCCTGAGATGTTTCTCGCCGTCGGTGAATTCCATCGGCGGCAGGAATTCTCCGTCCGGCAAGGTGGCGATGCCGTCCATCGCGCCGCTGACGCCGATCCCGGTTTCGACCTCGCTGTAGTACGGCGCGAGTTCCTCGTAGCTGAAAGGCCACGGTTCCGCGCCCGGCCCATGCGACTCTGCCAGGAAGTCGCGCGGGGAATATCGATAGACCTGACGCCCCCACATGTTCATGCGACCGCCGACCCGCGAGCCGCGGATCCAGGTATAGCCCTCGGGACCTTCGTAGGGATGACACACGTCG